>VGUA01000008.1 GCA_016874535.1 Gammaproteobacteria bacterium | reverse complement strand
TGTGCCCAAGTGCGGGAGCCTGCATCTCTATCAACGCACTGCCAACTGGGTGGTTCCGAAGGGCAACACGCCCTACACCGCCGAGCAGCTCGAATATTTCCGTGCGCATCCGGAGGAGGTGGCCAAGAGTCGCGCCGAGACTTACCGCGTCTGGAACACGCTCGCGACTTTCATGGACAAGGCGGAAATGGCGCGCATCGAGGCCTCCGGTCTCAAGCAACTGGAGGTGGTGAAGGATCCCGAAGTACGTCGCAAGCTCACCCCGAATCATCCCTTCGGCTGCCGACGCCCGCTGTTCTCGGACGTCTACTACCCGGTGTTCAACCGGGACAATGTCGAGCTCATCACGGACGACATCCTGCGCATCACGCCCACGGGAGTGGAAACCGCCGCAGGGCACCGTGAACTCGACACCTTGATTCTCTCCACTGGTTTCCGCACCACACAGTACCTTACTTCCATGCGGGTCACCGGCCGTGCCGGGCGCGACATCAATGCCGCCTGGGCCGATGGTGCGCAAGCCTATCTCGGCATCACGACCACAGGGTTTCCCAATCTCTTCATGCTCTATGGACCGAATACCAACCAGGGTTCCATCCTGTTCATGATTGAGCAGCAGGTGGGCTATATCACCCGCCAGATCACACGCATGGACGCCGAGAAGTTTGCCTGGATCGATGTGCGCCCGGAAGTGATGGCGGACTACAACGATCGTCTGCAGGAGGACGTGAAGAAAATCGATGTCTGGCAGGCCGCCTGTGGTGGTGACTTCTACTACCGCTCGCCGACCGGGCGTTTCGTGACGAATTTCCCGGGCACCATGAGTGACTTTGCGGAGATCACAAGCCGCTCGGACCCCGAGGCCTTCGAGGCGGCGCCCGCAGCCTGAGCCCGGTCAAGGGAGGGTATCCAAGGTGGATTTCAATCTCTTTGCCTATTTCACCCTGGGCCGGCGTCCCGAACTGGAAGCTGGCCTCGCGGGACTCAAGGGCGAGTATTACCAGCGCATGCTGGATGAGGTCGCACAGATCGTTGCCTTCGCGGACGATGCCGGATTCGCGGGATTCGGCCACCCCGAGCATCATCTGCAAATCGAGGGGTGCGAGGCATCCAACGATCTGGCGGCCATGGCCATGTATCTCGGCCAGCACACGCGGCGACTAAAGGTAATTTCCTGCGGCTGGGTTTCGACCACCCACAATCCACTGCGGGCGGCGGAGACGGTAGCCACGCTCGATCACATGCTGCGCGGACGCTTCGCATTTGGCCTCGTGCGCGGCTACCAGTATCGCTGGGTGGAGAATTTCAAGGTACAGCCCTCGTTTGCTGCCGTGGGGCCCTGGAACAAGGACTCTGCCGATGATCTCCGCAACCGCGCGCATTTTGCCGAGTACGTCGAAATCGTGCTGAAGGCCCTGACACAGCCGACCTTTTCCCATCGGGGAGATTTCTGGCAGTTCCCTGCGATCGGCATGAAGAACCCGCATCCCCATTCCGTGTACACCGAGTTCGGACAGGGTGTGGCAGAGGACATGACCATCTCGGAGATCGGGATTGCGCCCCGCCCCCTGCAACACCCCAGGCCACAGCTCTACGGCGGTTTCGGTGCCTCGGTGCGCACAGCGCTTTTCTGGGCCCGCCACAACGGACGTCCTATCGTGATGAGCGGCAATCTCGATTTCTGCGAAATGCTGTGGGCCCGCTACCGGGAGGAAGCCCTGCGCTGGGGCCATGACAACCCGCCCGGCTCGCAAGTCGCCTGGGGTGGCCTGATGGTGTGTGCGCCGACGGACGCCGCAGCCCAAAAGCAATTCGAGGACTTCAAGTGGTTCTGGGAGCGCTGGTCCATTCCCTTCGGCAACCCCTTCCCCGAATTGCTGGTGGGTAGCCCCGATACCATCAGCCGCAAGATCGAGGCGGCGGCCAAGCGCTTCAATCCCCAGGAATGCTTCCTCATCATTCCGCAAGGGTTGCATCCTGCCTCGCAGGTCTGCGATTCGCTGGGCCTCTTTGCCGAGAGGGTGATCCCGCGATTTGCCGAACGCGCGGCGGCGTAGGACGCTCGCCGGAAGACAATCCCGCCAGGGCGAGAGGGACTACCCGTCTGTCGCTATCGCCCCAACTCTTGGGCACTCACGCCGCCTATCCCCCAGTGGGATTTCGGCACCTCGGTAATCAGCACCCGCACGGCCTCCTTGGGCGCGGCCACCGAGGCACAGACTGCTTCGGTGACTTTTTCGATCAAGGCGCGTTTCTGCTCTGCACTGCGCCCTTCGAGCATATGGATCTGGACAAGTGGCATGGAGGGCTCCCCTCGTTGCTTTGGATGGACTGGCTGGAACGCGCTGAACCGGGACGCTGCCAGCCTCTATTCAGTCGAGGACGTGCAGGGTCACCTGACCCAGACCCTCGACGCGCACCTCGATCACGTCTCCGCTCACCACTGGCACGGCTTCAGTGGCACCACCGCTCATGATGCATGCCCCGGCCGGAATCTCCTGTCCGCGCGTTGCAAGGTGGTTCGCGAGGGCGGCCACCGCTTCAGCCGGGTGTCCCAGAACGGCGGCGCCCGTTGCCGCAGCGACCACTTCACCGTTTTTGCGCATTTCAATTCGCAAGCCTGCGAGATCAAGACCCGTGGCCGGGTGCCTCTCGCAGCCGATCACGAATCTCGATGCGGAAGTGTTGTCGGCAACCACACTCGCCAGATCGAAGCGGAAGTTCTCGTAGCGGGAATCGATGATTTCCGCGGCCGGCACCACATGGCTGGTGGCGGCAAGCACGGCTTCGCCCGTGCAGCCCGGGCCACGCAGTGCGTGCTTCAGCACGAAAGCAATCTCCGCCTCGACCTTCGGGTGAATCAAGCTTTCCATCCGGATGTCGCCCCCGTCAGCCACCTGCATGTAATCGAACAGGATGCCGAACACCGGGACCTCGACACCCATCTGGCGCATCTTGGCCGGTGAGGTGAGACCGGCCTTGAGACCTACCACGGACTGGCCACGGGCCTGCTTGAGGTTCCGGATCTCCTCCTGCACCGCATAGGCATCTTCAAGCGTCAACGAGGGGTGGGCATCGGTAATCTTCACCACTTCGCGGGCATCGCATTCCGCAGCGTCGAGGTGGGTGGCGAGTTGCCGGATGATCTCGGGCTGCATGGCCATGGCGGTTCCTGTCTCAGAGATATTTGATGCAGACGTTGCGCAGCTCGGTGTAGAACTCCAGCGAGTGCACACCCCCCTCGCGGCCGATGCCGCTCTGCTTGCTGCCGCCGAAGGCCGTGCGCAGGTCGCGCAGGAACCAGCTGTTGATCCAGCACAGCCCCACTTCGATCTGTCGGGCCACCCGGTGCGCACGTCCGAGATCACGGGTCCACAGGGTGGTGCAGAGACCGTACGGAGTATCGTTGGCGAGACGAATCACTTCGTCTTCGGTGTCGAAGGGTGCGATGTGGCAGCAGGGGCCAAAGATCTCTTCGCGCACCACACTCGCCGTTTCCGGCAGCCCGGTCCAAATGGTGGGCTGAATCCATGAACCGGCCTGGAGCGCCTCTGGCATGTCGGGCACACCACCACCGGTCACCACCTTTGCGCCCTCGGCGCGGGCCTTGTCGTAATACGAGAGCACCTTTCGCCGGTGCTCCTGCGAGATCAACGGACCGATTCCTGTCCCCGCCTCCTGCGGCGCACCGGGCTTGAGGTTCTCGGCCCTGGCTTTAAGTGCCGCGACGAATTTGTCGAAGATGGGACGCTCCACGTACACGCGTTCAGTGCCCAGGCACACCTGACCGCAGTTGGCGAAGGCGGCGCGCGAGACCCCATCCACCGCGGCATCAAAATCGGCGTCCGCGAACACCAAGCCTGCGTTCTTGCCGCCGAGCTCGAAGGACACCGGGCGCAAGCCCTTGGCAGCCGCCGCCATGATCGCCTCACCCGTACGCGTCTCGCCGGTGAAGGTGATGCCATCCACATCCGGATGGGCGGTGAGAAAGGCCCCGGCGGAATCCGGGCCCAAGCCGTGCACCACGTTGTAGACGCCGGGTGGTACACCCACAGCATTCATCACCTCACCCAGCAGGGTGGCCGTGGCCGGAGTTTCCTCGGACGGCTTGACCACCACGGTGTTGCCACTGGCAAGTGCCGGTCCGACCTTCCAGGTCATCAACAGCAGCGGCAGATTCCACGGGCAGATGACACCTATCACCCCGCGCGGCACCCTCAGCGCGTAATTCAGTGCCTCGCCGCCATCCGGGGTTGCCATCTCAAAGGTTTCGGTCGGCACGTTCTTGATCACGTCCGCGAACACCTTGAAGTTCGCCGCGCCGCGTGGAATGTCGATGTGTGACGCGAGGCTCACCGGCTTGCCGGTATCCGCCACTTCGGCGGCCAGGAAGTCATCGAAGCGACGAGTGATTTCGTCGGCCACCTTGTACAGGAGCTCGGTGCGCTGCTGCACCGTCATGCGACCCCATGGCCCGCGTAATGCAGCCCGCGCCGCCGCGACGGCCGCATCGACTTCCGCCCGGCCCGCCTCATGAATGCGGCCAATGACTGTTCCGTCCACCGGGTTCACGTTGTCGAAGCTTCGACCGCTTGCTGAGCCAACGAACAGCCCATTGATGAAATGCTTGAATTCACGCTGTTCGCTGGTCATTGCTGCACTCTCTGGTTCGATTCTGCCTGCGTGCGACTGAGGAAATGCCGCACGGATTTCCCGCCGCGCCCGTAACTGCGTTCAGGTCACGACGGAAAGAAAGGCATCGTTCACTTTGCGGTCGTGGTAAAAAATGGCCGGGCCGAGCTGATCGTCGGTCCAGGTGATGGTCGGCTTGTCGGGGTAATAGATGTAGCCGCCGGAGAACACTTCATTGCGGTTCCCGCTTGGATCGAAGAAATAGATGGTTTCCCCGCGTGTGATGCCGTGGCGCGTCGGTCCAAGATCCAGCGACACCTTTTTCTTGGAGATGATGTCCGCCGCCCGCAGCACCTCATGCCAGCTGTCGAGCTGGAAAGACGCATGGTGAAACTTGTTCTTCATCGGCTGGCGGATGAACGCCACATCATGCGCCTTGTTTGAGCAGGACAGGAACGCCGCAATCTGGAGTTTGTCAGGGCCGGCCACCACCTGCTCGGTCAGTCCGAAGCCGAGGATTTCGGTGAACAGGCGCACCGTGCCGTCGAGATCATCGCCATAGAGCAGGCAGTGGTCGAAGCGCGAGGGCGCCATGCCCTGCAAACCGTCGGGCCAGGGCTCCGGATTGAGGTAGCCGGTCGCACAGCCGGTTATTTCCTTGTGCGCATAGAGCTCCATGGCGTGGCCGGTCGGGATGGTGAAGCGAAAGCGCCTGCCGGTGGCAAGGTGTTCGCCAGCCGCGATCCATGAGGTTTCCGAGGCGAGCCCCGAACGCTCGAGCTCGCCGGCAAAGCGGTCCAGAGTGGCATCGCTATCAACCCGCCAGCCCATGTAGTCCATGCCGGCTTCCGTGGTCTCGCGCAGGACCACGCTGTGGTGATCAGCCTCGTCCCAGGCCTTGAGATAGACCCGGCCTGAGGCATCACGTCCCACTTCCCTGAGTCCGAGCACCTCGGTGTAGTGGGTAACCGCAGCTGGCAGATCCATTACCCGCAATGCAACGTGACCCGGTCGCAAGACGCCTGTGAGTGCCATGATTCAGTCCTCTTTGCAGTTGTGAATGGGGAGCCCGGACAGCGCCCCGTGAGTCAGCCATGTGCAGGCAGGAAAACGCCTCATCATTCTGCTCCCTGGCCGTGGAAATCAGAGCGTTCTGAACAGCGGACTGCGCGCCACACCCTGTGCGGCATCCGCGGAGGTCAGGAACTTTTCGGTGAAGATGTCCCGCTCGAACAGACGCCCTTGCATCAAGGTCCGGATGCAGGCCTCTATCATCGGCGGAGGGCCGCAGAGGTAGGCGCGATGTTCGCGAAAGTCACCGCCAAAATGCGCGGCTGCGGCCTCGTGCGCATGGCCGGAAAAGCCGCTCCATTCGCAGGCCTCCGACGGTTCACTCAGGGCTGGCACATAGTGAAAGTTCGAATATGCAGTGGCCAGCGCCGCGAGTTCTTCCCGGTAGTACAGTTCGCTGCGATTGCGTGCGCCATGAATGAGCGTGATGACACGCGTCTCACCGCGCTGGAGCAAGTCGAGAATCATGGAGCGCGGACTGGACAGTCCCGACCCTCCGGCGATGAAGATCAGCGGTTTGGGATCCGAGGTGCGCACGAAGAAGCGGCCGAACGGTCCCGCAAAGCGGATCGGGTCACCCACCTTCACGTCATCGTGCAGCCAGGCTGTTCCTTTTCCATCGGGCACCCTCCGCACATTGAGTTCGATGCGCCGGCCGGTGCCCGGCGGATTCGCCAGTGAGAATGCGCGCGGAGCCTCATCATGGGGGATGTGCACCTGGATGTACTGACCCGCCTGAAAGTCGAAGTCTTCAGCCAATTCGAGGGTGATGCCCTTGATGGTGGGTGAGAGATCACTGTGCGCAGTCACGACACCAATAAAGTCTCTAACCGGAACGTGGCGCGCATCCGGATCCTCATCGATATCAGCCTCGATGGTGACATCCGACTGCAAGGTAGCGCAGCAGGCAAGCGCCCTGCCCTCGTCCCGCTCGAAATCCATCAGCGCAAACGGCGAGGCGGATCCATTTTCGATCTCCCCATCGACGATCTGCACCTTGCAAGTGGCACACAATCCGTGGCCACAAGCATGCGGTAGCCAGACTCCCGCCCGCAGGCAGGCATCGAGCATGGTCTGACCCTCCTCGGCCTCGACCGTCTGGCCCAGCGGCTCGATTGTCAGACGGTAGCTCATACGGGGTGTCAGCTGCAGGATCCGCCGATGCCGGTCAGGCCCGGGGTACGGAACCGGATCACCGCCTTGTGGCCCAGCCCGTTGTCCACAAGGCTTTTTTCCGGATCCGGGGTGAACGGCTGACCCGACCTCAACCACACGACCTCGTTCCAGTCGACCTTGGCCATGTCCGGGTGCAGCTCGTAGAGCTTGGGAATGATCTGATCGCGCAGGGTTCCGAACGGCAGGCTGGGCAGCACCGGAATGCACAACGGCGCGCAATACATCAGGTGGTCCTCCCAGCCGATGTAAATGAGCTGCTGCCCGTGGAAGTTCTCGACCCGGTCCTTGATCTCTCCGGTGTAGTCCGGGGTAATCGCGTTCACGCTCATGTCAGGTTCTGGGCAGTTCAGGTGGCCACGGCAGGCTTGCCTGTCCACTGTTCCCAGTTGCGGCGGTCGGGAGAATCCAGGTATTCGCCGCCATCCTCACCGACGTGGTAGCCGTAATAGAGCAGCACCTCGGCCAGCGGATCGAAACCGGGCGCGGTAGGGTCAACACCGGGACGGAAACAGTTGCCCTGGTAAATCTGGTGCACGGGCAGCCACGACTGGACGTACTTTTCCGGCTCGTTGTCGAAGATGTCCTTGCAGCCGTCGGAGCAGAAATGGAACTTGTTGTCCCGATAGTCGCTCTCGCGGTAGCAGATCTTCGTCGGGTCGTCCGGCTCGGTGAAGCCCATGGGGATCTGGCAGGTCTGGCACAGCATCGGCAGGGTCGGGTTGTAAAAACGTTTGCCCTGCTCCTGCTGGGCGCGCCAGTACTCAAGACGCGGCCGGTAGAGGCGATCGAAGGTCTCCGGATATTTGCTCGCCAGCCATTCCATCTCGGCCTGCTCCGGCACCCAGGTGTGAAAGGCGGCCGCATGCGTGTAGTTGTAAAAGATTCCCCATACCTCATGCGAGAGACGGTGTTTTTCCATTGATGCGACGTCGTGGTATTTCGGCATGCGGATGCCATAGCGCGCCAGATCGTTGAACAGGGCGCCGCCGTTCTGTTCGAAATACATCTCCCAGGCTTCCGCCCAGCTCATCACCCGGCGCGGCAACATGTAGTCCATCATCATCGAGACAAGACCGAGCAGCCGGTAGCCGCGCCAGAACCACTTGTCCAGCCAGCGCTGGACGATCGGGATATTGGCCGGGTCCTGTTCCAGGATGAATTTCACCACCTCGAGGCCCAACGTCATGTGCCGTGACTCATCGCTCTGTGCCGAAAAGCCGAACGTCACCGTGGCCATGTCACCGTTGTAGGCCGCGCCGGACATGAATGGCATGAAGAGCAGGTTCGTCAGCACATACTCGAAGGAGAATGAGATCGCGGTCACGAACTCGAAGGGACCGGCGGTCATCGCGTCCTCGAAGTAGGACTTCGGAACCGAGAGATACCAGACCCGATCGTGCATATGGCCCGGGTCGTGAAGCCCATTGAAGAACTTGTTGTACTGGCTGATCGTGTGCGCCTGTGTCTGCGCGTGGCGCAATTCGTCTATGGCCTGCATCTGGCACGCGATTCGTGCGCTGGTGCCGCGGAAGTTCCGTCCCGCCATCGCAAAGCCACGGTGCGCGGCGTATTCCAAAGGCGACACGCCAGTGAGGAACAACTTCAGGGTGTTGATGTAGCGCGCGTCAACGACATTGAACTGGCCGTTGTTCTGCTGGAAGGCGTCCACGATGGCGTAGAGCTTGCGCTCCTTCTCGCCCTGGTACTTCCAGTAGGCGTCCATCGTCAGGCGGAAGGGATCCTCCCATTTCTCCCAGTCATGGATCCGGATGCCCTCGAATTTATCCAGAGGGAAAGCCTTGTCCATGTCCTCATAACTGGTGTCCCAGCCAAGCCCGCGCGTCAGGAGCGCATAGTTTTCCTTCAGGCTGAGCTTCTTCGGACCATTGGGTGCCGCGGGCATGTTCATGAGCGTTCCCTTCCGTTTACCAGTCAGTTCCAGCAGAGGACGAATTCGTCTTCCGATTCGTCGATGTTGCCGGAGAGTGAAACCAGATTGATCTGCAGCTCGCGCAAGTCGTATGCGCGACCGAGGCGCTCCTCTATGGATTCGCGACGAACCACCAGGCGACCTGGGGCGTCAACCTTGATCATCGCGGGGAAGTGCGCCACCCGTGCTTCCGGATTGTCGGCTTCGATGGCCTCGATGATTGGACGCGTGTCATCGTTGGCCTGGAAAGCAATGAAAACGGTGTCGCTGCTCATGCCACAGCCCGGTCCAGGGTGATGCCGAGCTTGCCGACCCGAGCCTCAAGAATCGCCTCAACGGCCTTGACCGCCTGCGGCCCCTTTTCACCCAGGACCATGCCGGCATAAGGCTCGAGCGCATCGTTGACCAAGGCGCCCCACTGCGCCAGCCAGCCGGCCACGAGATCATGGTTGGCTGCGGACTCGGCCACGCAGGCCTTGGTGACCGCATCCACCCAGCGACTGGTCTCGTCAAACCATTGCGGCAGAAAATCCATCAGCAGGCTGATGGCTGGACCATGCTCGGCAGCGCAGTGCGGTTCAATGTGGTTTTGCAGCAAGGGATAAAGCAGGCCATCGAGCACGAGGTTCTGCGCGAAAAACACTTCCATGCAGTCCTGCGTCACCAGCATCTTCTCGGTGACCCTGCGCAGGCCTTGCCAGGCGGGATGGTTCAGCCACAGGGCCTTGGCCTGCGCCAGCGACTCGCCGGTATTGCCGTCCAGCAGGAGACCGAGACGACTCAAGTGCTGGGCAAGACCCAAGCGATCCATGGTGTGGAACATCGTTGCCTGGGTCAGGGCCGTGCCCCAGCCGTAGGCGGTCACATGACAGTTGTGCGTGTTCGCCCCCCACTCGAGGTGGCGCAGCGGCACCAGGGCCAGCACAAGGGCTTCCACGGCTGCCGGAGCCAGATTCCGCAGCAGGCCGCGCCGTTCCACGAAGTCTATGTTCTTTTCCATCGACTCCTGCTGCCGGGCGCGGGTGATGGTGTAAGTCCCGTAGTAGAACTGGCGCGGATCACGCAGCACATACCAGTCCTTCATCACGAGCTGGGTGCGGCGCTTGTCGTAGAGTTCGAGCTCGGGCTGCCACAGCGGACGATAGTGAAAGTTCGTCTCCGCCTGCAGGCCGTAGGTGGCTTCCTGGTAGCGTGAGGCCGGCTTGTCGTTGCCGAGATATCGCGCGACATGCGAGAAGGTCTGTCGCAGCTGGGTGACGGCCTGGGTCTTGATGTCGATCTGCATGTCGAAATCCAGCTCTTATCTGTCAGGTGAACCAAACTGCCACTTAGCGCGCTCGCGCTGAACGGCTGCGTTCTCGCCCGCCGTGAGGTGGCGCGCGCCACGCTCCTGGCAGAAGGTCTCGAAAGCGGCGGCGGGGAGTCTCAGCTCCACGGCGAGCCCCGGATCGCCGATCGAGAAATCGAACTCCACGTAACCGTCAGGACGCCTGGCGCGCACCCAGACGTAATGGCAACTGGCGTCAAACACGGGTTTGCGGTCTGCGGATTCTGGTGACATGTGGGCCGTCTCAGGGGCGGTCCCTACAGCATCGCATACGAAATCGGGCTTGAGAACGCGGAACGGGCCCGCTGCGCGGCCACCCGCCTGTCAGGTAGGTGGCCGAAGACCTCGCGGAATCGGATGGTGTGCCGGATTGCAGGAGCCACACGTCCGGGACGTTTTCAGCAGATCAGGTGCTGCCTGGTTGGCAGCCGGGCCGAGAGATGGGGCTTTGTCGCGGGCGAGGGAAGGCTGGTAGGCGCGATTGGACTCGAACCAACGACCCCCACCATGTCAAGGTGGTGCTCTAACCAACTGAGCTACGCGCCTGTCGTCAATTTCGGGGCGGAGTCTAGACCAATTGCCGGACTCAGACCAGCGCCTCGGGGATCTCGAAACGGCTCGCCTTGAGCAGCCGGATCTCGTCCCGGACCCGCGCCGCTTCCTCGAACTCGAGGTTGCGGGCGTGGGTGTGCATGTCGGATTCCAGCTTGCGCAGGCGCGCGCTTGCCTGTTCGAGCGTGAGATTGCGGTATTCCTCACCCGGCTCGGCAACCTTGCGAGCGCCAGTCTTGCGGGCACTGCCCGGTGCGGCATAGGCGCCCTCCATGACATCCGCAACCCGCTTGGAAATCCCTTTGGGCACGATCCCGTGCTCAAGATTGAAGGCCGACTGCACTTCGCGCCGGCGCGCCATTTCCCCGAGGGCCCGTTCCATGGAACCCGTCATGGAATCCGCATAGAGAATCGCTTTTCCTGCAATATTGCGTGCGGCTCTGCCCACAGTCTGGATGAGGGAGCGGTCAGAGCGCAGAAAGCCTTCCTTGTCGGCATCCAGTACCGCCACCAGCGAGACCTCGGGGATATCGAGGCCTTCGCGCAGCAGATTGATGCCGATGAGCACATCGAATTCTCCCAGCCGCAGGTCGCGGATGATCTCCACCCGCTCCACGGTATCGATATCGGAGTGCAGATAGCGCACACGCACGCCGTGCTCCGCCAGATAGTCCGTAAGATCTTCCGCCATGCGCTTGGTGAGCGTGGTGACCAGCACGCGTTCGCCGCGCGCACTGATCTTGCGGATCTCGGACAGCAGGTCGTCGACCTGGGTGGCCGCCGGGCGCACCTCCACCTCCGGGTCGATGAGACCGGTCGGGCGCACCACGAGCTCCACAATCTGGCCAGAATGCTCGAGTTCATAAGATCCTGGCGTCGCGGAGACGAAGATGGTCTGCGGTGCGAGCTGCTCCCATTCGTCAAACCGCAGGGGGCGGTTGTCGAGCGCGCACGGCAGACGGAAGCCGAATTCGACCAGATTCTCCTTGCGCGCCCGATCTCCCCGGTACATTCCGCCCAGCTGGGGGATGGTGACATGGCTCTCATCCACCACCAGCAGGGTGTTCGCTGGCAAGTACTCGAACAGGGTCGGAGGCGGTTCGCCGGGCTTGCGACCGGAGAGGTGTCGGGAGTAATTCTCGATGCCCGAGCAGTAACCGATTTCCGCCATCATCTCGAGGTCAAACCGGGTGCGCTGTTCCAGACGCTGCGCCTCCACCAGCTTGTCCAGATCTCGCAGCACCTTGAGCCGTTCCCGAAGCTCTTCCTTGATGGCATCGATGGCGCCGAGAATGGTTTCGCGGCTGGTGACGTAGTGCGACTTGGGATAGACCGTGAAGCGCGGCAGCTGGCGGGTGACCTCGCCCGTCAGGGGATCGAACATCGCCAAGGCTTCGATTTCATCATCGAACATCTGCACGCGCAGTGCATCGCGCTCGGACTCGGCAGGATAGATGTCCACCACGTCCCCACGGACACGGTAGGTGCCGCGCGCGAGCTCCAGTTCATTGCGCACGTATTGCAGCTCCGTGAGCCGCTTCAGCATCTGGCGCTGGTTGATCCGGTCACCCCGCCTCAAGTGCAGCACCATCTCATGGTACTCACCCGGATCGCCCAAGCCGTAAATGGCGGACACCGTGGCCACGATGATTGCATCCGGTCGCTCCAGCAAGGCCTTGGTGGCGGACAATCGCATCTGCTCGATGTGGTCGTTGATCGAGGCGTCTTTCTCTATGTAAGTGTCCGAGGAAGGGACGTAGGCCTCGGGCTGGTAATAGTCGTAGTACGACACGAAGTACTCGACGGCGTTGTGCGGAAAAAATTCCCGCATCTCTCCATACAATTGCGCCGCCAGGGTCTTGTTGGGTGCGAGGACTATCGCCGGGCGCTGGATGCGTTGTATGACATTGGCAATCGTGAAGGTCTTGCCCGAGCCCGTGACACCCAACAGAGTCTGGTGGGCGAGTCCTGCCTCGATACCTTCGATCAGCTGGGCGATGGCATCGGGTTGACCACCTGCAGGCTCAAAAGAAGAGACGAGTTCGAAGCGCTTTTCCATGGATGGGATCATCAAACCTTGTGCACTCGGTGGGAGGTGGAGCAGGCAACACTCTAATCATAAGCAAGCGTGACGCTGGACGCAGTGCCCGTGATCCTCCGCATCAAGGAAAGTGCATTGACCGACAAGGGGCTCGCGATTACCATGCGTGGCCTTTCGCGATTCCCCGGTAGCTCAGTCGGTAGAGCAAGTGACTGTTAATCACTGGGTCGGCGGTTCGAGCCCGTCCCGGGGAGCCATTCCAGCAAGGCCCGCAACGTTCCAAGGGCCCGCGTCACTCCTGATCTCAAACCACCTCCCCAAGCGTTGCCGCCGTCCGTGCGGCAGGCGAACTGCCGCCTCTGTCCGGTAACCCGCTCCCTGTCGAGTACCCGCCGCAACGTGCGCTTTGTGGCGACCGCGTGCTCCATCGTCGGTCTCGCCAGCCCACCCGGGCTCCTGTCCACTGACTTCGATCCGGACCGCCCAGACATGCGTGGGTGGCCGCACTGATGTAGAAAATACCTGATAAATATTTCATAACCCAATGAATATTAAATACTATATCGACACAAGCGCATCAGCGGAGTCCTACGATGCAGCGCTTCCTCCACTTTCTCCCCTTGTTGCTCGTCACCAGTGTTGCGCTGGCCGAGGAACCAGACCGTCCCTACGGCAGCCTCTTTCGCGCCATTGCGGGGGACAGCCTTGAAAGAGACCACGGCATCGCCGTGCTTGGTTTCGGCCACGTCAGCCTGAGCGAGGCCAATCACGACATCCCCGCCAGTCGCATGCCGCAAGGGCGCGCGCGCAACACCTAACCGCAGAGTGGTGTGCCCCAGGACGAGGGGCTCAATCTCCAGCACATCGGCCTCATCGTCTGCAAGGGAGATGCCTGTCCGCCGGGTCGTATTGCGGCTCCCACCCGCAACCTGCTCTCGCGAGTGGGCCCCATGCCCGGGCCACGAGGGGAAAAGGTGGTAGTGGACTGGGCCCTGTCGGCATTGGTCGGCGAAGACGGCATCTACTGGAAGACCAAAGGTTTCGATGATTGGAAATGGAACGCCGATGACGCCGAGAGGCTGGCCTTCACACAGTGGTATCTCGATCTCTATCTGCCACTGGGTGCCGGCACGACAGTGCTGCTGGGGAGTTGGCACACCACACTCGCGGCGGAAATCGGTTATGCCTTCAATCCCCCGAACTACTTTGCCAGTCGCACCTATGCGTTCGCCGCAACGCCGGCCAAGCATGTGGGCACTCTGGTGGAAACGCGGCTGCCGCTTGCCGAATCCTCAGGCCTTGCGAGTGTCTTTCTCGGTGTGACCGGGGACTGGAACGCCGTGGATTTCGGCTCCGGCGCCGGCGGTCCGTCCTTTCTGTTCGGTGCACGCTGGCGCAGCCCCGACATGCGCACCTGGTTCGATGTCGAGACCGTGTACGGCAATGGTGAGGATGATTTTGGCGATGTGCATGTGGAGAACGGCATCGCACATCCGCGTGGAGGCGGCAGCCAGTTCCTGGCGCTCAGTTCGACCGATGAATATCTTGACCGCGTGGTGACATCACTCACCCTCACGCACGCCGTCAACGAACGCCTGAGCCTCGTGTTCGAGGGCCTTTACGGTTTTCAGGAGGGAGGAGATCTCGCTCCCCTCCCCTTCGCGATCACGGAGGATTCGACTTTCTATGGCGTGAACGTTGGCTTCAGGTATCAATTGCTGCCACGACTCTATGCAGGTGCGCGCTTCGAGGCCTTCGTGGATGAAGAAGCCGCCAATGTACTATGGGGTGGCGTGGGAGCGGGCGGTGGTACGGTCTATGCCACAACCCTCAACGTCACCTGGGAAGCACTGCCCTGGGTCATCGTGCGTCCCGAGCTCAAATATGACGCCTATGATGGCAGCGGACACCTCTTCGCGCCGGACAGGAACGGCATGGCCCAGCACAACACACAACTGCTCGGCGTGCTGAACTTCGAACTGCGGTTCTGATCAGGCGTCCTGCTGAAGTGCCGAGTTGTCGACATAGATGCGATAGCCCTGGATGCGGCCATTGACCATGTCGAAGACATTGGCGAAAGGCACACTGAGCACCGTCCCGTTCCTGCGCGTATAGGTAACGCGGCCCTCGATGAACACCGCGTCACCGAGCTCCCGTATCACGAGCTCGTTATGGCGGATTGCGGCAATCGAGGGGAACCAAGCGCCCAAAAAGCCTTTGATGGCCTCCCGCCCCGTGACCACCGGCAGGTTGCCGAAACGAAACAACGCGTTTTCCGCCAGGAATGCCCCAAAGGCCCCGGTATCCATGGCATCGACCGCGGCGAAAAGTTTCCTGAAATCCGGATTCATCTTCCCTCCTGAAATACTGTCAACGCTCTCTCAACGGTAATTCGACCACTCCCCCACCGAGGACCGAGAGCTCTCCGTCCTGGTTGCGGGCTTCCTGTTCTATCTCCACAAATCCACGCCCCTCTTCCTTCCAGCACCGGGTAACCCTGGCTTGAATGAAGAGCAGATCGCCCTCCGGATTGTGGCGCCGGATGCGGCAATGCGCCGAGACGAGGAAGCCGCGATCGCCCATCCAGTTGGTGAGTTGATGAATGAGCCATGAGCAGCGCTCGGGCCCATAGTCATAAGCCCCGGGCGCGCCGACTTCCAGTGCAAAGTCTTGCTCCCAATGCACACGTTCCGGGCAGTCCGGCACACCGAGGCGGTTGGGAATGGCGAGTCCCGGGTGCTGCTGCATCATCTTCCACGCCAGCTTGTTGGCGCGTATGTACAGTCCACCCCACCCTTGGGCGTAGGCAATGAAGCCGGTGACCGTCATAGGCCCCTTGAGCATGGCTTGCAAGGTGTCACCCTCAGCGACGTCCTCGAACCAGCGCGGCGTGCTCCCCCTGACCTGCTCCTCGGCATAGAGCTCGAAGGCCCTGGCAAGCTCATCCGGTTCATAGGTCCGCCGCGGTCTTGCCTTGAGCTCCCGGTATTTGGTGCCCTGTTCGCGCGCGTGATCTCGTTCGGTCCTGAAGCACCAGCTGTCAGCCTCAGCCACGTGATCTCCGGCCTGATTGTAGAAATCCACGTGATAAATCTGCTGGATGGCGCGCCCCGCAAACCGGGTCTGGTGTTCAATCAAATCCTTGAGGCGCGCCTCGCTGGAAATCTGGTCATTGCGACGGATCAGCTTGTGCCACCGCCATGTCGCACCCGACCACATGGCATGGATGCCGGGCAGCCCCCCCACATAACCGGAGATGACGCGGTTCGTCGCGAAGAGGAAGCTGGGCAATGCGATGATCCCGCCATGCACGCTGCGCTCGGCGTACTCCGGTACGCACCACAGCGGATTGTCGTCGCCAATGCCATGCGCGTAATGGCGGATGTTGTCCCGGGTAGCTTCATGGCACCACGGCTCCAGCGTCTGTCCCACGGGTTTGCCGATCCGCTCCCTCAGTTCATCGAGGGCCGCTTCGGTGATTTTCGGGAAGGCACGCGTGTCATTCATGGGACTCTCACTTTGGGGAACGGCGCGCCGAAGCTACGCGGAAGGCGCGGAATTCACTGCAGCTTGCCGCAGCACGCGCCGGTTGATCTTGCCGGCAGGGGTCTTGGGCAGCTCGTTGACGAAGGCGATCTGCCGTGGATATTCATGCAGCGACAGGCGAGTACGCACGAATTCGCGCAAGGTTTCAGCAAGGACTTCATCACCCGGCGTGCGGCACACCACATAGGCTTTGACGACCTGTCCGCGCAGCGCGTCAGGCACGCCTATGGCGGCAGCCTCCAGCACTTCCGGATGCTTGAGAAGCGTGTCCTCGATCTCCACCGCACTCATGGTCCAGCCGGCGGAGATGATCACATCATCTGCGCGACCTCCATGGTAGAAGTAACCATCCTGGTCGGTGCGTCCGAGGTCGTGGGTCGGGATCCAGCGATCCCGACGGCGCACCATGATTTCGCCGGTGACGCCCGGTGGGCACTCGTTGCCTGAGGCATCCCGCACCGAAACCTGCACACCCGGCACCGGTTTACCCAACGATCCCCGCCTCATCTGGAAGTCTGGTGCACCGGGATAGCAAACCAGCACGACACCGACTTCAGTGGTGCCATACATGCTCGCCGGCTCATGGCTGGTGTGCTGCTGCAGGAACTCCGCTGTTTCGGAATCCAGCGGCTCTCCGGTGAAGGAGATTTTCTGGAGCGCGAGCGGATACCGTCCAACGGCACCGGAATTCCTGATCATGCGGTAATGAGTGGCGGCGGCCGCGAGGTTGTTGAATCGATGTTCGGACAGGGCTTCCAGCAGTCTCACCGGGTCGAAGCGTCCGGCATAGGCACCGATGGTCAGGCCAAGCGCGAGGGGCGCCAAGGTCCCGTGCCACAGTCCGTGGCCCCAGGCGGGTGAGGAAGGACAGAAAAAACGGTCACCCGGTCGCAGACCACTGCCATACAGCGCCGCGAGCATCAGCGTGACCACGGCGCGATGCGTGTGGCGCACGGCCTCGGGCAGTTCGCGGGTGGTACCTGAGGTGTACTGGAAGATCGCCAGATCGTCCGCGCGAGTGGCGGTGGGATAGGAGGCCGGATATTCCGCCAGCAGCGCAGCGAGGCCGGCGTCATCGAACTCGATGAGCGGCAAGACCGCGAGGCCGGGGAAATCGGCCAGCAGCGACGCCCTCGCCGGGTGGGTGATCAAGAGCTTCGCTCCGCAGTCCTGCAGGCGCAGCCGCAGGGCATCCGGTCCGAAGAGGGTGAAGAGGGGGACGGCAATCGCACCCAGTTTCATGGCACCGAACAGGCACACATAGAAGGCGCGGGAGGGCTCCAACATCATCGCGATCCGGTCGCCCGGCAGCACACCCCGCGCGCGCAACAAGTGCGCGAAACGGGCCGAGTCACGCGCAAGCCCTGCATAGTCGATGCAGTCATCACCGCCCTCGGCCCGCGCGACGATTACCGCGGTGCGCCCTCCCCGGGCATGTCGGTCCACGCATTCATGGGCGATATTGAGGTATTCCCTGTCGCCCTCGAACAGGGCCCACAGTGCGTCGCTGCTGCAATGCGCCTCGGCATCCGCATGGGTCAGATAGTCGGTCAGCAGCGGCATGAAGACTCGGAAGGCAAGGTCAGCGTTCTCATCCTTGGCACTATGCAGAGGTAACGGGAGTGCTGTCCATCCCGTTGCATGGCGGCCACCGGCCCGTTGCGGCTTAATGCAGGGCTTCCTGAAGCACTTTCTGCGGTGTCGCCAGCAGGGGCCCGGAAGGTGGGGCCTATGGGCACCGCCAGCACGCCCTCCTATACTCGCAGCATGAGTGAGACCCCCGCCCCAGCCCGTCCTTCAGCCTCGGTTGCCGTCATACGACAGTCCGCCGCCGGACTCGAGGTGCTGCTGGTCAAGCGCAACGAAAAAATCGCCTTTCATGGCGGGGCCTGGGTCTTCCCCGGTGGACGGGTGGACGAATCCGATGCCTCGGGCGCCCGCGACGATGAAATCATGCTCGCCGCCCGTGCCGCGGCTCGCGAGGCGGAGGAGGAAGCGGGCTTGAGACTGCCTGCTGCGGAACTGGTGGCCTTTGCGCATTGGACCACGCCAGCAACGCTGCCCAAGCGCTTCGCAACCTGGTTCTTCCTCGCCGAGACCGGATCCGATACTTCGGTGCGGATTGATCAGTCCGAGATAGTCGAATATCGCTGGATGACACCCGAGCGGGCACTCGCGCTGCAGGCTGAGGGCGAGATGAATCTGCCGGGACCCACGTATGTCTCGCTGCTCCGCTTCCAGGGGTGCGAGTCCACGGCGACCCTTGGTGCCCATCTGCGCACGCACGAGATCCAGCGATTCCTGCCCCGCCTGGCAAAACTCGAAGGTGGGCACTGTGCTCTCTACGAAGAAGACGCAGGCTACGACACCCTCGCGCTCGATACCCCAGGGCGACGTCACCGGCTGCTGATGGTCGATCGAGGTTGGCAGTACCTGCGAGACTTCCCGCTGACGCAGCGGACTTCTGCGGCGCATTCCGCGGTCTGAGCGTCCCTCAGAGTCCAGCGGGTGTCGGCACGTTGATCCAGGTCAATGACCCCCGGGCCCCGCACAGGAAACTCACCACGTCAATCACAGGAGGTTTTTCCATGGCCGCATCCAGCATTGCCAGTCAGACACCCGCCCCACAGGCAGAGCATTTCGACGTGCTGATCGTCGGCGCCGGGGTTTCCGGCATCGGCGGCGCGTATCACCTGACCAAACAATGCCCTGAGAAGCGCTTCGTGGTGCTGGAGGCACTCGAGAGTTTTGGCGGTACCTGGCTGATGCACAAGTACCCCGGAGTGCGTTCCGACAGCGACCTTTACACCTTCGGCTACCGCTTCAAGCCTTGGGTGGGGCAACCGATTGCAACGGCCGAAGCAATCCGCCAGTACATGGGCGAAGTCATTGAAGAAAACCATCTCGATCAGCACATCCGCTATGGCCATCGCATCCTGTCTGCGAGCTGGTCCAGCAACCAGAAACTCTGGACCGTGCACGCCGAACGCAAGGCCGATGGCGCGAAACTCACCTTCACCACCCACTTCCTGTGGATGTGCCAAGGCTACTATCGGCATTCGGAGGGCTACACGCCTGCATGGCAAGGCATGGCGGACTTCAAGGGACAGGTGGTGCACCCGCAGACCTGGCCGGAGGATCTGGACTACAAGGGCAAGAAGGTCATCTGCATCGGTTCCGGCGCCACCGCTGCGACTGTGGTGCCTGCCATTGCCGGCGACTGTGAGCATGTCACCCTGCTGCAGCGGTCGCCCACGTATTTCATTCCCGGCCTGAACCGCAATGAACTCGCCGACATGTTGCGCAGCCTCGAGGTCAACGAGGAATGGATTCACGAAATCGTCCGCCGCAAACTCATTTCAGACCAGCGTGAACTGACCCGCCGCTCGTTCGAAGATGCGGAGAAGCTGACAGAGGAGTTGCTGGCCGGGGTGCGAGCCTTCCTGAAGCCGGAGTTCGATATGGAGCCCCATTTCACACCCCGCTACCGTCCTTGGCAGCAGCGGATTGCGTTTGTACCCGAGGGGGATCTGTTTCAGGGGATCAACGCCGGCAAGGCCAGCGTGGTCACGGACGAGGTCGATCGGTTCACCGCCAAGGGCATCCTGCTCAAGTCAGGGCGCGAACTCGAGGCGGATATCATCATCACCGCCACCGGCTTCAACCTGTGTGTGATGGGGGACATCGCCTTCGACGTGGATGGCCGCAAGGTGGATTGGGCGGATACCGTGACCTACCACGGCATGATGTTCACCGGCGTACCGAACCTGTTGTGGATCTTCGGTTACTTCCGCGCCAGCTGGACTCTGCGGGTAGATATCCTCGCCGATTTTGTCTGCCGTCTGCTCAAGCACATGGATGCCAAAGGAGCGAAACAGGTCAACGTGGCTCTGCGTCCGGAAGATCAGAACATGCCAATCCTGCAGTGGATGGATCCACAGGACTTCAATCCCGGCTACCTGATGCGCGACATGCACTTGTTGCCGAAGCGCGGGAACAAACCCGAGTGGATGCACACCCAGGACTATTGGTCAGAGAAGGACGTGATTCCGGCCATCAATCTGGATGCACCGGAATTTGTCTATGACGCAGGAAGCGACGCACCCAAGGCAAGCGCCCGACGCACCAAGGTCGAGGTGACTGGCTGAGCAGCCTGTTCCCGCTGACCCTTCCACCCAGCCCTGCCTGGTCACCAGCCCGGCAGGGCCCGCTCCCCGCGAGAGGCTTTCACCCTATCTCAGGCGGAACCCGCCGTGCCGGCCCGCAGATGAACTTCCCGCTGGGGAAACGGAATTTCTATTCCTGCCGCAGCGAAACGCCGCAGGATTTCGAGGTTGAGCACATTGCGCACGTCCACGCGCGCGGAGAGCTCTTCGGCAAAGGCGGTCAGCTCCAGGTTAAGCGAACTGTCGCCAAACCCCGTCAGGCTCACTGAGGGCTCAGGACTTGCCATTACCCTGGGATGGCTGGCCGCGACCTCCTGCAGGATGGCCATGGCACGTTCCACATTGCTGCCATAGGCGATACCCACGTTGATTACCACACGTGTGACCTGATCGGACAAAGTCCAGTTCGAGAAGCGTTCGGTGATGAAATTCTTGTTCGGCACGATGAGTTCCTTGTTGTCCACATCGCGCAGGGTGGTGGCGCGGATACGGATGCGAATCACCCTTCCACTCAGATCACCGATGGTCACGAAGTCACCAACGCGGATGGGGCGCTCGAAAAGCAGGATGAGGCCTGAGATGAAATTGGCAAATATCTCCTGCAAACCAAACCCGAGACCAACACCCAATGCCGCAACCAGCCATTGCACCTGGGACCAGCGCATCCCGAGCGTGCTGAGGGCAAGGCTCAAACCCAGCGCCACGATCGCATACTGCAGCAGGCTGGTCAGTGCATAACGACTACCCTGCTTGATGCGCAGTCGCTGGAGGAGGCCAATCTCTATCACACCGGGAAGATTCCAGGAGGCAATCAAGGCCACCAGGGCCGTGACCAGTGCCAGTAGCAAATTGGCCATCGTCACTGGTTGGGACCTTGCCACGCCCTCTGCATCGGTTACCGCGATCTCCCACAACGTGACATGCTCGAGGACCGTCAGGGCCGGGAGGACCGTTTGCCAGACGGCGATGAGCCCCAGCGCCAACGACCAGCCGATGACGTTGCGCATGACCAACCTGGCCTGAGCGTTGAGCCGCTCATATTCGGCCTCGTCCGGGCTGTTTTCCGAGGTCTCCGGCATTTCCAGTGCGCGTTCACAGCGAGTGCGGTATTCCGCGATGGAGATCCAGCGCAGCGTCAATTGATAGGCAAAAATCGCGGCCGCGATGAGCCCCGCACTCATCAGGTAGTACCGGGACAGTTCGGTCGCGGTGTAGTGATAGCCAAACGCGGACAAGACGAGCAAAGCGGAGGGGGGCGCCAGCAAAGCCACGCGCCAGAGGAACGCCTGCGGTTCGCGTGACAGACCGAACGAAGCATGCGCGAAGGGGTTGTCGCGCTTGATGAGCCAGGCGCCAAGAGCAAGCAGCGCAAGCATGGACAGCAGGAAGAGTGCCCGGGCCATGCTGTCCTGGGCAGTGGTGAAGCCCAGGAATTCGAAATTGACCGCGAGGCTGTAAGCGGGCACGAATACCCGCGCGAAGTTGCGCCACGCGCGGCGACTGCGGCGGACCGCGATAGCTTCTGCCGGAAAATGCGCACCAACCAGCCCCTCTGCAGAGAGGGTAAGAGAGCACCAGGCGGCGGCAAGCCACAGCACCGCTGCCGTGAGTGAGGCGCGCGCGAGCCCGCCGGAAAAGCCGGAGATCCCTTCTCCCGCATCCAGCGAGAGGCCGAGCCCCAGCAGAATGGCGGGGCCTGGCACAACGACGACCAGCATGAGCGCCATCACCATGATCGAGGCACGCGCAGTGCGCGTCTCGGCAATCTCCTGCGCGCGTGCGAGCTCCACCAGTTTCCGGCGCAGTCTGGGCCGCAGGGCGAGGCTGCAGAGACTGATCACGAGCAAGGCGAGTGCGCGCAGAGGATGTTCAACCAGCGCCTCACGCAAGTCCCCGCCAACCTGTCGCCACGGGACAATGCCCCCAAGGCCCACCATCGAACGGCCAAGCTCCACCAGCGTTCCGGCGGACCAGGGCAGCGCGTTCGGAATCCACATCAGGCGCTCATCCAGCAACGCCTCGTAGGCGCCAACCGTCTTGATCAGTTGCTGGAGCTCCGAGTCGGTTGCATCCAGTTGCCTGAGGTACGCCACATAGTTCGCATCCAGATTGACCAGGACGCTGTCCTGCGCAACCCCGAGCTCCAGGGACTTCTGGTGTCGCTCCGCCTCATCGGGTGTGCGTGAGTCCTCGTCCGGGGCGGCGGCAACTGCGGCAATATCCGCACGACGCTCATCGATTTCGATCCGCCGCAGACTGGCACGCGTGGCCTCGGCGGCATGGCGCTTGGTCTGCGCCATGAGCTGGGCGAGGCGGGGCAGGCGTCTACGCTTCTCCACCAGAATCCGGCCCAGCGTTGCCGATGTCCCTGAGAGTTGCAGTCTTTGCCGTGAAGTTTCGAATTCGCTGTTCAGTCGCTGGCGCAATTCGGCGTAATCGCCCCGACGCCGCACGGCATCTGTTTGAGCAGCAACAAGGCTTTCCAGTTCGGCACTCAACTGCGAAGTTTCCTGCAGCACGGCGCGCAACCCGGGGTCCAGATCCGAGGTGCCGGTCTGTGCAAGCTCGACGGATTCACGAACCGTGGCGGCTTCGGCTTCCCGGCGTTCGATGAGAAGCTCGCCCAAGGTGGTGACGCGCGCGGACAGGCGTTCCATATCGAGCAGCACGAGTTCCCGGCGCAGGCCGGTGATCTCCTCTTCTCCCCCGAGATTGATCTGTTCGAGATTGAGCATCTCGAGCTCCATCTGTCGGGCGGCGTACTCGGCATCCAGGGCCACTGTTCGCGCCTTGGACAGTGCATCCCCTGCCCCCTCCAGCAATCCCGAGCGCTCGCTTTCGAGTGTCGCGAGCCGCGCCGCCACGGCCATCTTTTCTCGCGCCAGTTCGGCGGGACGACCGGACAGAGTTCGCAATTTCAGCTCGTAGCTCGCGAGCTTGCCTTCCAGCGTGGCGCGTTCCGAGCGGGTGAGCTCCTGAAGGTTTTCCAGTGCCTGGGCATCCAGGGTCCGTTCGCGCTGACTCACCGTTGGCGTCGCCTTCAGTCTCAGCATCTGCGCGATGCGGTCCAACAGTTCCTTGCGGTTGCCATCACGGCGGGCAGGCGCCAGCTTGTAGGCCTCCACCCGGGCCGCATACCCGTCCGCCGCCTGGGCGGACGCCACTGCCTGGGTGTAGAGCTGTTCGAGCTGGGAGCGTTGCGCGGGCTCCAGCACGGGTGCCAGGGCTTCTTTCTGCGCCAGCTCTATCTCCTGCAGGCTCATGGCCCACAGTCCCTGGACAGGGAATAACGGCAGCAGGCAAGCCAGCGCCTGCGGCAGAAGCCGCCGGCACACTTCGAAGATTTCAGCCTTTATCATGTCGGCAGTCTAACAAACCCCGCGATGGGCCATGCGCGAGACCATTGACACGCTCCCGGATCCGGACGCCAGGCATGGCGCACTGCTGGCCGGCCTGCTGTCTCTTGCTGTGCTGGATGCCAGTGCGGGGGAACCCTTTGCTTTTGATCCTCCGCCCTTTCTGGGCAGACCTGAAGTCGTGCGGGCCGCCACCGGCAACACCTGGCAGTTCGGGGGCGATACCCGGCACCCGTCAGCCCGCCTGCTGATCACCTTGGCTGAGATCCCCGCTGGCATGTCGGAGGCTGATACCACGGCCTGTGCCGAAGCGTTCCTGGAGCAAATCAGGCGCAGGCGCCGGGACGCGTTCTGGCAGCCCGAAACCCCGGCGCTCCGCCTGGGCAACCGGGAAGTGGCCTCCTGGCGCTGGGCAGGCAGTTTTGATCAGGTGCCTGCCACTGGCCTCGTTGCCTGCACATCAATCACGGGGCGTTTTCTGGCGGTGGCCTTCGAAGACTCGATCAGCGGTGCGCCACAAAGCTTTCCAGCCATCAGGCGCGCGCTCGACACGCTGGATCCGGCTGCGACCGAGCCCTGACGAAGGCCACGGACCACTGCTCTGCGCAAGCAATCAAGGTGCTGGCGGCACTGGCGCGCGCAGGGCGAAGGCCTGCCCCGCGCGGGCCACCGTCATCCCTGCCTGCTCGAGTTGCAGCGCCGAGGCTTCTGACTCGTAGTGGTAAGCCACCATGCGCCGCCTGATCTCCTCCGGGTATTCGCGCATTACGTCATCGAGACCCGTGTGTGCGGGTGAGCCCTTGAGCGCGCAGTCGTGAAAGACGGTCTCGCCAGCGCAGGCAAAACTGCTGACGATTTCGGGAATGGGGCGGGTGTCGCCGGAGTAGAGAAAGGATCCCCGCAGCGCCAGTCCGAAAGCGCCACGGTAGCCGCTGTGCCGCACCGGAAAGATCTCGAACAGCAAATCGCCCAGCCAGAAATGTCCGGACGTCGGTACCAGATGGAAGGCATCCCAGAAATTCGCCCTGCCCTCACTCAGCACATGTGCCGAGGTGGCAAGTTTTTCGTGGAGGCCGGCCACCAGCACGGAAGGAACGAATAGCGGGATACGTGGGCCGGCGCGGAAATAGGCTCGATAGAAGAGCTGCTCCACACCGCCGATGTGGTCCAGGTGCAGATGCGTGAGAAACACCGCACGCGGTACCTCCTCTCCATAGTGGTGCTGGTAGTCGTCCAGCGTGCGAGGCCCGCAATCCACCAGCAGGGCCGGATCACCGTCAATCTCCACCACGCCGGCTGCACTCCCGAGTTCGGAGGCCTTGGCGTTGCCTACCCCCATGAAGCGGAATGCAAGTGCGCGTGACATGGCTGGTTATCTCCCAAAGGATGCTGACGAAAAGAGTATGGCCGCGGGGCAGCGCGGACGCCACACAAAAAAAAGGGCGCCCGCAGGCGCCCAGGAGCAAGGGAAGGGAAAAGGTTTTCAGGCCGAATAAGCGCGCTCGCCGTGTTCCGCGGTATCGAGACCTTCGCGCTCCGTCTCCTCGGAGATGCGCAGCCCCACGGTCATGTCGGCAATCTTGTAGGCAACCACGGAGACGATTGCGGACCACACGCAGGTGATTACCACACCGGTAATCTGGGTGACCACCTGCGACCCCATCGAGTAGTCATCAAGACCGGTTCCACCGAGGGAAGGCGAGACAAACACACCCGTGAGGATGGCGCCCAGAATGCCGCCCACGCAGTGGACACCGAAGACATCGAGTGAATCGTCGTAGCCCAGCTTGTGTTTGAGCCAGCTTACGGCCCACAGGCAGACCAGCCCGGCGATCACGCCGAGAGCAATCGCGCCCATCGGACCGGTGACGCCACAGGCGGGAGTAATTGCGACCAGACCGGCAATGGCACCGGAAGCGCCACCGAGCATGGTCGGGGTGCCGCGAATCAGCCACTCACCGAAGGTCCAGGCACACACCGCAGCCGCCGCACAGAGGAAAGTGTTGATGAATACCAGCCCGGCATAGGCATTCGCTTCGAGGTTGGAACCCACGTTGAAGCCGAACCAGCCCATCCACAGCAAGGACGCGCCGATCATCACGAGTGGCAGGTTGTGCGGGGGCATGGCGCTGGTGCCGTAACCCAGGCGCTTGCCCAGCATGATGGAGCCCACGAGGCCGGCAATTCCCGCGTTGATATGCACGACCGTACCGCCAGCGAAATCAAGTGCGCCAAGCTTGAACAGGTAACCCTCGCCGTACCAGACCATGCGGGCGATGGGCAGATAGGAGAAGGTGAACCAGAGCACCATGAAGACCAGCACCGCGGAAAAGCGCATGCGTTCCGCGAAGGCGCCCACGATGAGACAGGGGGTGATGGCGGCAAATGTGCACTGGAAGGCGATGAACACATATTCGGGAATCATCACGCCGTCGCTGAAAGTGGCAGCCTGTGAATCAGCATCGATTCCGGCGAGGAACAGGCGTTCCAGACCCCCGATCCACATATTGGAACCGGAGAAGGCAACGCTGTATCCATACACGGCCCAGAGCACGGTCAGGAGCGAAAACACCACGAAGACCTGCATCAAGACCGACAGCATGTTCTTGGACCGGACCATCCCACCGTAGAACAGTGCGAGCCCGGGCAGGGCCATCATGATGACCAGCATCGTGCATACCATCATCCAGGCGGTATCGCCCTTGTCGATGGTCGCCGGTGCGGCATCCTGCGCCCATGCGGCAGCGCCTGACAGGCCCAGCAGCAGGCCGGACAGCCACTTCTTCAGCGAGGCGTCAGGGCGTGCCAAGGCGCCCCCCAGCCCATTCAGTTTTGCTCTCATTCGCCGTCTCCTCATCTGGTGATTCGTGGGGCGCCGTGCCTCGTCAGTACGGCGACTGGGATGAGCACTGCAGCATCCATGCCATATAGGAGTCGCTCTATCCGGACAGGGTTGGGAATGCTGCGTAATGACGCCACGCCTCAGGGTAAGGATTCCAACCAAGGACCCGGTTGCGAATGGGAGGGGCGCTCCACGCTAGACTTGGCGCCCCAAAAAAGTGCAACGCCCCGACGCCCGCACCATTTGCGCGTGGGTCACTGCCTCCCGATCAGCGCCGACCCGCGTGCAAGGCCTCAGTCAGGCTCGAGAGGTCCTCCATCAGGCGGTCCACTTTCTGGTGCAATTGCATGACTTCGAGTTCAGCCCGCACATTCACCTCATAGTCGACCTCGGCGCGGACGCGGTCTTTGGCGTCCTGCCGGTTCTGGCTCATCATGATGATCGGGGCCTGCAACGCTGCCAGCATGGACAGCACCAGATTCAGGCCGATGAAGGGCGGGGGATCGAAGGTCGGGAAGGCGAACCACTGCCAGGCATTGAGCCCCATCCAGAGCACCATCACGCTGACGAAAGCGTTGATGAAAAACCACGAGCCCCCGAAGCGAGCCACATTGTCGGCAATGCGATCCCCGAGCGTGAGGCGTTCCTCGATGACTTCGTTGGCATTCTGGCCCATGTTCTCGGCAAGCATGAGATCAGACTCGCGCAAGCGACCCGACACGGCGGCAAGGAGGTCCAGTGCGGCCTCCGGCCGCAGTTCGAACAACCGCTTCAGATCCTCCCGGGCAATGACGGCGGTGACCGTCGGTATGAGCGCGACGGCACGTGCTGAACGGGGCTGCCCGTCCAGCAGAGAGAGTTCGCCGAAGATCTCACCCATCTCTGCCACCGCCACGGACAGCCGTTTTCCTTCGGCCTCTTCGATCGAGAGTTCCACACGCCCCTCGTTGACGAGGTGCATCTCTCCGCCCGGATCTCCCGTTCTGAAAATCGTCTGCCCTTGCATGTAGCTGCGCGCGCTGATCCCGGCCGCCAACTGGGCCAAACCGGCATCATCCAGATGGCGGAAGATGGACACATCACGCAGTAGGGAGGGGGAAATGGGCACGGCTTGTCTCCTTCTCGGTCCCGAATACCGGAAAAGCTCGGCGCAGATGGTATCTTAGAGCCGGAGCTGTCACTTCCTCCGCACTCCATGCCCCTTCTCTCTGGACCTTGCTGCCCACCCATGAATGTTCCGTGCTTGCCCCTCCGGTCCGTGCCCGCCGTGATGGCGCGAGGACTGCGCATGTCCTATCCGCCGGAATCACGCGCCGTGCTCGCGAATCTCGATCTCGACGTGGTGGCAGGACGCTTCGTGGCCATCCTGGGTCGCAGTGGTTCCGGCAAGTCCACCCTGCTCAATTTGCTGGGTGCGATGGAGCCACCCCAGCATGGGTTGCTGGAGGTTGGTGGGCACGACCTCGTGCAGCTGGATGACGCCGCCAGAACCCTGTTCAGACGCCGGCATCTCGGCTTCGTCTTCCAGAGCTACAACCTCATACCGGTCCTCAACGTGCACGCGAACGTTGCCCTGCCGCTGGCACTCAACGGCGTGGCAGACCGGCATCGCGTGGATGAGCTGCTCGAAGCGCTCGACATCGAACACCTTGCGCAACGTTATCCCGAAACGCTCTCCGGCGGGGAGCAGCAACGCGTCGCCATTGCCCGTGCCCTGGTGCATGGCCCGATGCTGGTACTGGCCGATGAGCCGACCGGAAATCTCGATCAGGAAACCAGTCGCCAGGTCATCGACCTGATGAAAAAAGTGCTCACCCGCGAAGGCACGACACTCATCATGGCTACGCACAGCGAGGAAGCAGCGGGAGCGGCAGATGAGGTCTTCCGCCTGGTGGGAGGGGCTTTGGAGCGGATGGCGTGATACCGCCTGTGTGGCAAATCCTCTTTGCCTACCTTCGCCGCAGGCCTTGGCAGGCTGCCTTGGGAGTCTTCGGGATTGCACTGGGCATTGCCGTGGTCATGGCGGTGCAGGTCGCGCAGAAGAGCGCGCGCCATTCATTCGAGGAAGCGGAGCTGACCCTGGCGGGCACCGCCACTGACCGAATCCTCGGCGCGCGCGGACACCTCCCTGAGGATTTTTTTGCCTCACTCTGTCTCAGCGAGCCCGTGCTGCAGGCCAGTGCTGTGCTCACCGGTCACGTGCGGACGGCGGGGCTGCGGCCGCAATGGCTGCGCGTGCATGGGATCGACCCTGTCAGTGCTGCCGGGCGGATCAACACCACCCGAACCGCCGGGGTCGGACTGCCTGCACTGATCTTCGGACAGGCTGCCGGCGTGGTTGCGCCCGGTCTTATAAGCTCACTCGGCGCCGTGGAGACCCCGGAAGTGATGCTCGACGGGCCGGGTGGCGAGATCGAGGTCAGGCTGCACGCGCTGCGCGAAGCGGATGCCGCGCTCAAACTGCCGGAAGACCTGGTCGTGATGGACATTGCACTGGCACAGGATGTGCTCGCCGCGCCCGGCAGGCTGTCCCACATCGATCTGGTGATTCCGGACGATGGCAACGGCGCAGCCTTGCGCAAGAGAATCCGCAAACAACTCGCAGCCGGCATGGAGCTGCGTGACCTGCGCGCCGACCGCGTCGCGCGGCAGGGGCTTGGTGAAGCTTTCGAAACCAACCTCACCGCCCTGAGTCTGCTGTCGCTGATGGTAGGGCTGTTCCTGGTTTACAACACGGCGAATTTTCTGGTCGTGCAACGCAGCTTCCTGTTCACCCGACTGCGGGCACTCGGCGTGCGTCGTCGGGAAATCTTCAGTGCGATCCTTGTCGAAAGTGCCATTCTGGGCGCTCTCGGTGGCGCGATCGGTATTCTGCTCGGACTGCTGCTCGCGCGTTTCCTGCTCGGCCTGATTGCAGGGACTGTTGGCGACTTTTACTACTCGGTAGCCATCACCGCACCTGAGACCTCGTGGACGCAGATTGCGGCGCTGTGGAGCCTCGCCGTGATCACCAGCCTCGTGGCGGCACTTCCCGCTGCCTGGCGTGGGACGCGGGGGGCACGCCTGGCTGTGCGTGGTATCGCTCCTGCCTCGCTGTCATGGCATCAACCGCTCTTGCTGGCTGGCGCACTCATGACGTCAGGTCTGCTGATTCACCGCTTGGCACCGCCCCGACTCTGGATCGACTTTGCCGCGATGGGCCTGGTGCTTGTCGCTGTCGGCGTCCTGATGTCACCGCTGCTGCCTGCGTTGGGTCAAGTGCTTGCCCGGGTCCTGCGCGGCCCACGCTGGTGGCCGGAGCGACTGGGAGCAGCCAATCTTGCGCGTGCCGACAACCGCTCCGGGGTCGCCGCGGCGGCACTTTGCCTGGCCGCTGCTGTCAGCCTCGGGATGCAGTTGATGACGGCGAGTTTCCGGGATTCGGTGGACCGCTGGTTGGGGCAGCTGCTGCGCGCTGATGGCTATCTCTCTGCACCCGAATCCCTCCCTGCACCAGAGGCCGAAGCCTTGCTCGCATCGCTGCGCGCAAGGCTTCGTGAGCATCCGCTGTTGTCAGAGACCAGCAGCGTCCTGCAACGCGAACGGTCGAGTTCGCTCGGCAGAATCCCGGTCACGGCCTACGAGCTGCCGGAGCGCGCCCGGAGCGGTTTTGAATTGCTGGCAGGTAATCCAGTCGTGGTCTGGCAACGCTGGGAGGGCGAGGATGTGTTTCTCGCCAGCGAGTCGCTGGCGCGTCGACATGCTCTGGAACCGGGCGATGCAATCGATCTGGAGACGGACACGGGCACGCATTCCTTCACACTCGCCGGGATCTACCGCGACTACGCCAGCGAACGCGGGACCGTGGCCATCAGTCGCGCGACATCTTCGCGGCACTGGCAGGAAACGGGTTATTCCGGAATCGGAATCTACCTGCGGGCAGAGGTTCACTGGTCCGAAGTGAATGCGGCTGTTCAGGAACTCGCGGGTCGGGATTCCGGGATCAGGCTCAGATCCCGCGCCGAGATACGACAACTCTCCCTCGCCATTTTCGACCGCACCTTCGCCATCACGCGAGTGCTGGGAGTGCTCGCGTTGGCGGTGTCACTGGCGGGCTTGGCCGGTGCGCTGCTCGGCCAACTGCTGGAGCGCGCACGCGAATACAGCATGTTGCGCGCGTTGGGGTGCAGCCGGGGCGATCTCGCGCGTGTACTGCTCTGCCAGACCTTGCTCACCGGTCTGCTGGCAGCCCTCATCGCACTCCCGACCGGTGCCGCGCTCTCGCTGTTCCTGGTGCGGGTGGTGAACCTGCATGCCTTTGGTTGGACCATGGGCCTCGCCTTCCCTCCTGCGCTGTTCATCGGCATGTTCGTGAGCATGCTCGCCGCCGCTGCTCTGGCCAGCCTTTATCCAGCTGTACGCCTGGGGCGTGCCGCGCCCGCCCAGTCTTTGCGCGAGGAGTGAGCGCATGCGCAAGCGTCATTTCCTTGGTCTCATGGCCCTGCCACCAGCGCTCTGGGCCCTTCATCGGCTCAGCGCTTCGCGTGCAGCGCCATCAAATCCCTTGCAAGGGCTGCTCGCCAGCGAGGCGGAGCCCGGATTCAGCAGGGTTGAAGGGCCCGAACCTTTCCACTTCCCCGAGGATCACGGGCCACATCCCGACTATCGGCACGAGTGGTGGTACTTCACCGGCAATCTTGTCGGCCCCGGAGATCAGGCCTATGGCTTCCAGCTGACGTTTTTCCGTTTCGCGATCACGGCCGAGTCACGCCACTCGGATTCACGCTGGAATACGCGTCAGGCCATGCTCGGCCACTTCGCTCTCACCGACGTCCGCGCCCAGCGATTCCACTCCGAGCAACGCCTGGAGCGGCCGGTGCTGGGACTCGCCGGCATGGACGCCTTCCCTGCCAAGCTCTGGATTCGTGACTGGCACGCGCGTCACGTTGCGCAGACGCGCGAAGCCTGGGAACTGGAGGCCACAACGGCGACGCATGGCTTGAGTCTCCTGCTCACACCCCTCAAGGACTGGGTAGGCCAGGGCGAGCAGGGCTATTCGCGCAAGGGTCCGGGGGAAGGGAATGCCTCCCGCTACTACTCGGGGACACGTCTGGCCGCCAAGGGGAAAGTGATGCTGGCCGGCACGCCGCTGGAAGTGGTGGGTCGGGCTTGGCTGGACCGCGAGTGGGGCACCAGTGCGCTGGCCCCGGGCACCCGCGGCTGGGACTGGTTCGGACTGCAGCTGGATGATGGCAGTGACCTCATGGTGTACCTGTTGCGCCAGGAGAACGGTCGCGCCTCGAGCTTCAGCGCCGGCTCGCTCGTCTCCGGGGCGGGGGCGGTGATCCCCCTCGTTGCGCAGGACCTTGCCATCGAAGTGCAGGATACGTGGATCAGCCCTCACAGCGGACGACGATATCCAGCGCGCTGGCGACTGCGCATCGCGCGCCGCGCGCTGGATCTGGAAATCACGCCCCGCGTGGCAGACCAGGAGTGGCAGGGATTGGTTCGCTACTGGGAGGGATGTGTGACCGTCGAGGGCGTGAGCGCCGGCAGCCCTGTGAAAGGCCTCGGCTACGCCGAGCTGACGGGATACTGAGCCGCCCGCCGATTACCTCAATCAAGCGTGTAGCAGGGCGTGTATTCATAGCCGGGAAGTCGCATCCGCCCCTGGGCCACAAAGGCACGCAAAAGCGTATCGAGTTCCTGCATGAGCACGCGGTCTGCGCATGACAGACGATAAGGTCCCTCCCTTTCGACCGCACGAATCCCCTCCTCCTTGACGTTCCCGGCCACCAGGCCCGAGAACGCACGCCGCAGGTTGGCGGCCAGCTCGTGAGGCGGCAAGTCGCGACTCAGCACCAGCGAAGACATCTCATCATGGCTGGCACCGAAAGGTGCCTGCAGCGCCGGCGGCACCTTGAGCAACCAGTTGAAGTACGCGGCATCATCACTGCGATCGCGATGCGCAAGAACACCCTCGCTTGCGCGCTTCATGCGCGCGGCCACTTCCTCGGGCTGATCGATCATGAGCTCGTAGCGGTCGGCGCACGAAGCCCCGAACACACGGCTGATGAAACGCTCGAGCAAGGCGAAATATTCGGCGCTGCACGGTGGGCCGGTGAGTATCACCGGTACGGGAATCCCGGCATTGTCGGGATGCGCAAGCACACCAAGCAGGTAGAAAAGCTCTTCCGCGGTGCCAACGCCGCCGGGGAACAGCAGAATGCCATGCCCCAGTCGCATGAATGCCTCAAGACGCTTCTCGATGTCCGGCATGATCACGAGATCATTGACGATGGGATTGGGTGCCTCGGCGGCAATGATGCTCGGCTCCGTCACACCAATGTACCGCCCATCCGCCACTCGTTGCTTCGCGTGCGCGATTGCGGCGCCTTTCATGGGTCCTTTCATGGCCCCCGGCCCGCAGCCCGTGCAGATATCCATCCCTCGCACGCCGAGCCGGTATCCCACGTCCTTGCAGTAATCGTATTCCGTGCGGTTGATGGAGTGCCCGCCCCAGCACACCACCAGAGGCCGCGTGATCTCGGGGCGAAACAGGCCGGCCTGGCGGAGGTGATGGAAGACGCCATCGGTGATGTCAGCCGGCTCACCCGGGTCGAAACAGGGTCGCAGCCCCCCGCTACCCCGCAGGTAGGCGATATCCCTCAACACGGCGAAAAGATGCTGCTGGATACCCCGAATCATCACACCGTCCACGAAGGCGCGTGCGGGCGCATTCCGGAGGTGAAGGCGTAGCCCACGGTCCACCTGCTGCAGGTCGAGGTCGAACCCGGCATAGGTCTCCAGCAACGCGCGGGGGTCGTCGCTTTCCGCCCCGCTGGTCATCACCGCGAGTGCACAGCGCCGGAAGAGCGGGTAGAGCTCCCCATCCCTCAGGGCGCACAGCTCATTGGCCTCAGCCTGGGACAACACCGCCAGCGCGCCGTCCGGGCTGACCACCGCGTGGGGAACCGTCTGGTTCATTGTGCTGTTGCTCCAACCCGGGTCTCGTGAGCCCGGATTTCGGGGTTGAAGTTGGATCTGAAGTTCCTATAATAATGATCATAAAGATCATGACTGTAGACGATCATAATCACAAAAAGATTCAGATCGATCTCCTAACTTGAAGTTTTTCGCCACTTGGAGGGTGTTTAGGCATGACCGCTCATACCGCTTCTCAAGGCTGGATGGATTTGGTGGATGAACTCAAGCAGTTGGAAGGCTTTTTTCCAATGCTCGGCATCTCTGCCGAGCGGGATGAGCTGGAGGAGGAGGTCAGCGAGCTGGAGTCGTTGATTTCGGCCGCCGGCATCCCGGAGGACGAGCATTCCCAGCGGGCGCTGACCTTCCTGCGCGCCGAGCTCGCACGCAAACGCGAGTTTCTGGGCAAACTGCTCTGACCGACCGCCCGACAGCCACGCCAGCCGTGGCTGTCTCCACCTCCCGTCCCCGAAGGACAGTCCGGGGCAGCGGCCCTCGAAAGGACTGTCAGGTCGCTGACCCAAGCCTCGCGACGGTGGCCCGCAGCACCTCGCGGAATCCCGGCGCCAGCTCTGGATGCTTGAGGGCGTAGTCGACGGTCGCCTCAAGGTATCCCAGCTTGGACCCGCAGTCGTACCGCCGCCCCTCGAACTGGTAAGCGAGCACCTGCTCCGCACCCAGTAGCCGCGCAATTCCATCAGTCAGCTGGATTTCGCCACCCGCGCCACTGCGGGTTTCCGCCAGGATTGGCATGATCGTGCCCGGCAGGATGTAACGCCCGACGACGGCGAGGTTGGACGGTGCATCGGCCGGCTTCGGCTTCTCGACGATGGTGCGGATGGCAGACACGCCGGCCAGTTCCTCGCCCACCTCCACTATGCCGTACTTGTCCGTATCCTCCCGGGGAATCGGCTGGACGGCGATCACACCGGCCTGATGTCGTTCGAACATTTCAACCATCTGCTGCAGACAGCCACGCTGGCCTCCGTCGATGAGATCGTCAGCGAGAATCACCGCAAAGGGCTCATTGTTGACTGCAGGCCGTGCGCACAGGACGGCATGTCCCAGCCCCAGGGGCTCGGACTGGCGGATATAAGTGCAGGAGACCGATGTCGGCAGGATGGTACGGACCAGTTCCAGCAACATCTCCTTGCCATGTTTCTCGAGCTCCGCTTCCAGCTCATAGGCCTTGTCGAAATGGTCTTCTATTGACCGCTTGTTGCGCCCGGTGACAAAGATGAGCTCCTCGATACCGGCTTCCACCGCTTCCTCTGCGGCGTACTGGATCAAGGGCTTGTCCACGACGGGCAGCATCTCCTTGGGATTGGCCTTGGTGGCGGGAAGAAAGCGGGTACCGAGGCCCGCGACCGGAAACACCGCCTTGCGCAATTTGTTCTTCATGAAAAGCCTCTCTTGAACGGCATTACCTTGCCGGATGTCGCGAGCTCGCCGGGTTCCGGCGTATTGAATTCGGGCACGGCGCGGCGCAAATGCGCCAACAGTTCCTCGTTGGCGGCACCGCGCGCACAGGCCGCCTCGAGATCACGCAGCACGGACTGAACCGCGGCCACATCCACAGGCGCCTGAACTGCCTGCATCACCTTGCCGTGTGCAGTTGGCGCAAGAGCCTCATCTTCATTGAAAAGTTCCTCGTGCAGCTTCTCGCCCGGACGCAAGCCGGTGAACACGATGCGGATATCTTCGTTGGGAAGGTGACCTGAAAGGCGGATCATCTGCTCCGCCAGATAGGCGATATTCACTGGCTGCCCCATCTCCAGCACGAAAATCTCGCCCCCGCGACCGAGAGCAGCAGCCTGGAGGATGAGCTGCGCCGCCTCCGGGATCGTCATGAAGTAGCGGGTCGCTTCCGGATGCGTGACCGTGACCGGCCCACCGCTGCGAATCTGCTCCTGAAACAGGGGAACAACGCTTCCGGCAGAGCCCAAGACGTTGCCGAAACGAACTGTGATGAAATGGGTTTCGGCGGTGAGATTCGCAAGCTCGCACACCAGTTCGGCCATGCGTTTGGTGGCCCCCATGGCGCTGCTCGGCCGCACTGCCTTGTCGGTGGAAATCAGCACCATGGTGTCCGCATTGTGACGAACGGCGGCGAGCGCCACGGTGCGGGTACCCAACACGTTGTTGCGTACTCCCTCCCTCACCTGCAGCTCCACGATGGGGACATGCTTGTAAGCTGCCGCATGAAAGATCACCTGCGGTCGGCAACGCGAAAACACGGCCTCCACGGCGGCCTCATCACATACATCGCCCAGCAGGAATTCGCACGGCAGGTGCGGGTGCGCCACCCGCAGCTCACGCTCCAGCTGGTAGAGACCATGCTCGTTCTGCTCCAGCACAATCAGGCGCCCCGCCCCGAGGCGCGCCGCCTGGCGGCAGAGTTCGGAACCAATGGAACCCGCACCTCCCGTCACGAGCACCGTTTTGCCGGTGAGGCGATCCTGCAGACCAGCCCAGTCGAGACGAGTGACGGAGCGCCCGAGCAGATCGTCGATGCTGACCTGGCGAATCTCCTGCAGACCGAGCCTGCCCGACACGATGTCCTGCAACCTGGGGAGGGTGCGGAAAGGACAGGCTGCGCGCCCGCAGATTTCGACGATGCGCTGCATTTGGGCATTGCTCGCGGAGGGAATGGCGATCACCACCAGATCAGCGCGATAGCGGGCGACCAGATCCGGCAGGTCATCCATGTTCCCGAGCACGGGGACGCCATGAATGCGTCGGCGGAGCAGGTCGGCGCGGTCATCGACAAAGCCGACCGGCAGGTACTGTGCATCCCTCAGCATGTCGCGGAGAAGGGTTTCACCACTGTTACCCGCCCCCACGATGAGCACGCGGGTGCCGCCGGTGATGTGCCTCAGGCTGAGCGCCCCGTCCTTCATCACGCGATAGAAGAGACGCGGTGCGCCGAGCAAAAGAATCAGGAATACGGGATAGAGGATGAGTACTGCACGCGGCACGCCCTCGAGGCGGCTCGCGATGAACAGTGCCAGACTGATGAATAGCGCCCCCATGCCGGCACTGCGCACGATGTTCCAGAGATCGCGCAGGCTGGCAAAGCGCCACAGGCCACGATAAAGGCCAACCCTCCACAGCAGCAGCCCCTGCATCAACACGACCGCCGGGAGCGCGTGCAAGGCACCGCGCAGTGCGTAGTCGGGCGGTACTTCGAAATTGAAGCGCGCGAGGAAGGCAAGCCCCCAAGCGAGGACCACCATCGCGAGATCATGGGCTATGACGATGCTGCGGGATGCTTTCACCCGGAAACAGGCTCCGTGCCACGTATGACCCGCCACCATAACCCAGCCGACAGGCTCCAGGCGAGCACAAGGCATAGCCACGAGAGCGACGGCCAATGCGCTGCCGTGACTGCCAAGGGAACACTCCAACACAGTCCCAGCAGCGCAAAAGCCAGAGCAACGCGGGCATGACCAAGCCCGGCCTGAACCAGTCGCTGATAGGCGTGCGTGCGGTGGGCGGCGTACCAGCGCTCACCCCTCACGATTCTGCGCAGCAAGGTCAGTGTGGCATCGACGATGAACGGCCCGAGCAGGATGATCCAGAAGAAAGCTTCATGCCCTTCAGCACGGGTGGCAGTGATGAGCACACCAAACTGTCCACCAAGAAAGTAGCTGCCGACATCGCCGAGAAAGATGCGGGCAGGCTGCCAGTTCCAGACCAGGAAACCGAGACTTGCGCACGCTGTGAGCACGGCCATGAGCGCGATATCAGTCGCGCCGACGAACAGGGCGAGCATCCCGCCCACAAGTCCTGTCAGCAACGCCTGCATTCCGGCCAAGCCGTCACTTCCGTCCATGAAATTGTAGAGATTGACAAGCCAGACCATGGCCAAGCACTGCAAGACCCAGCCTCCCCACGCGAGAAGGTTTGCCGGCCCCAGCAGAATCCACAACCAGCCCCCGCAGATGACCAGCTGGGCCAGAAAACGATGCCGCGCCGACATCGGGCGCAGATCATCCCGCAGACCGAGACAGGCCAGGAGCGCGCAAGCACACCAGGCTGCCCAACCCCAAGGCACCTGTATCCGACCTGTCAGCATCAACCAGGCTTCGAAACCCAGCACGACGATCGCAATGGCGAGCCCTCCTCCTCGCGGCGTCGGGGTCACATGCAAGCTGCGCTCATTTGGAACATCGAGCACCGCACGCATCGCCCAGCGGCGCACCAGCGCCGTCATCATCCAGGCAAGACTCGCGGCCGACGCGCAGAGCCCCAGCATTCCGACCGTTGTCATTGCCATGCGGCACCACCCTGCCTGAACGCTCTGCCGATGTCGGCCCAGGCTTGAGCTGAATCGATGCTCGGCTGCCATCCGAGTTCCTGGATGGCGTGCGTGCTTTCCACCCGCAGGGATTCCGTCAGGCGTTCCACCATCGAGGCCCGCCCCGCAAGCACCCCGAGACCGTGCAGAAGGCGCGGCGGAAAGGGAAAGAGTCTGGCCGGTTTGCCGAGTCCGCGGGCCATGCTGCGGATCAGCTCCGGCGTGGAGAGATCCAGATCGGCGAGGGTGTAAACGGCGCTGCCTGCTCTTCGCTGGTGGATTGCCCGCACCACGGCGTCCACCAGCGAATCCCGGTGTAGCAGACTGCGCTGGTTGCGCACGCTGGCCAGCGGCAGTGGCATACCGCGGTCCAGGATTCTGAGCAGGGACCAGAGATTCCCGCGCATCCCGACGCCATAGATCAGGGGCGGACGGAACACGCTGAGCGCAATGCCTGCCGCGCCACAGCGCTCCTGCAACGCCTGCTCAGCCTGCCACTTCGAAGCGCCATAGGGGCCTTCAGGCGCAGCTTGCGATTCCCGCGAAAACACGAGCACATGCCCTTCGCTGTCCATCCAGGAGCGTTCACCACAGACCTTGATGGAACTCATGAAGACGACATGCCGTATACCCGCCGCCGCCGCGCCATGGGCCAGTCTTTTGGTCAGTCCAACATTGGTCGCCTCGAATGCCGTCACGGAAGCGGGATCAGAACGCTCTCCCTGGTGGGTGCTGGTGGCAAGGTGCACCAGAACATCGGTGTCCTTCAGCACCTCCGCCCAGCGCTCGTCCACATCGCCCAGTGCTGGGAGGAAACGCTCAGGCGCGCTGGCGTTGCCACGCAGGGGCGAACCTTGGCGGGCAAGGAGTGTGCACTCCAGACCTTCCGCATGCAGGCGCGCAGTCAGCGCTCGACCGACAAAACCCGTCGCGCCGGTGATGGCTATACGCATCGGTTCACCTGACGGCCTTTGATCTCACTCATGTTCCACAGAGCTCGCGATAGAGCGCGACGGTCTGCCGGTTCACCAACTCGGCGCTGAACTCCCGTTCTACGATCTCGCGCGCCCTTTGTCCCAGCCGTGCACGCAAGTCGGGGTCTGCCAGCAGTTGCGCGAGCGCTGCCGCCAGCGCTTGTGAATCGCGCGGGGCCACCAACAACCCGCTCTCGCCGTGCCGACAGATTTCGCGACATCCGGGAACATCGGTGGCGATAAGCGGGCGGGCGCTGCTCGCGGCTTCCAGCAAAGTTTTGGGTAGCCCTTCCCGGTAGGAGGGCAGGCAGACAATATCAGCCCGGGCATAAACCTCTGGCATGTCGTCCCTGTGCTGCCACCATTCGCAACCATGCGTGAGGCACAGCGCCTCGAGCTGCGAGGCAGTCAGCGCAGTGGGATTCCCTTCGTCCAGCGCGCCAACCAGCACGCCGCGCACCGCGATGCCACGCTGACGCAATTGGCCCACCGCCTCGACGAATTCAACCACACCCTTGTCTCTGAGCATGCGTGCTGGCAGCACGACCGTAGGGACTTCGTTATGCGGAGCCGGGCGGGCTGCAAATTTCACGGTATCCACACCCGCGCCCCTGATCAGCCGAAAATGTCCTGGGGTGACCAGACGCTCGCCAGCGAGCGCGGCGAGATCATCCGCGTTCTGGAAAATGACCGCGCTTCTCGGATGGGTCATCAGGAAAAGCAGGAAAGGTCGCAAGCAACGCCGCAACAAGCGCATCGGGGTCCCGTCCGCGATGAAAAGGTGGCCAAGTCCCGTGACAGCCAGACAGAAATGAACATCCTGGAAGCGCAGCACTGACCAGAAGCACATCAGGATGGGCTTGAAGGCCACGGCATGCACAAGCCTGGCTTGTGTAGCCTTGATGATGCGAGAGAGGGCAAAAAGCGTGACGAGATCAGCCACTGGATTTGTCGCCGCTCGCTGGAAGGCAAGTGGATAGCAGCGCACGCCCAACGCCTCAATGCGTTCGCGATGGTGGGTGAAGCGTGCCGCCAGCGCCACATCAAATCCGGCTTCCATCGCCGCCATCGCGAGACCGCTGCGATGGGACCAGAAATACCAATCCTCAGTGGCGACGAAGAGGATGACCGGTCGAGCGCCGCACGCAGGGCGCGGGGACGAACGGGTGTCCGGCATCCGCTCAGCGCCCTACGCAGACGTATCGGAATCCGGCGCGCTCCACCAGTTCGCGTTCGTAGACATTGCGCAGATCCACGAGTACGCGATTGCGCATGAGCGCCCCGGCGCGGGTGAGATCCATGCCGCGGTAGAGATTCCATTCGGTAAGCAGCACCACCGCATCCGCGTCACGAAACACCTCGTAGGGGTCTTGCGCGTATTCGACGTCTGCCGGCAGCAGGTGCATTGCTTCCGCCACCCCCTGGGGGTCGTGTGCCACCACCTTGGCCCCCTTCTCCAACAGCGGCGGCAGGATCGACAGCGCAGGGGCGTCGCGCATGTCGTCGGTCTCGGGCTTGAAGGTTAGACCCAGCACACCAATCGTGGCGCCTGTTTCAGAACCTCCGAGCGCCTCGCGAATCTTCTTGATCATGCGTGCCTTCTGCGCGGCGTTAACCTCGATGACCGCCTCCACGATGCGGCTGGAGGTCCCATGCTCCTGGGCAATCCGGACCAGCGCCTGAGTATCCTTGGGGAAACATGAGCCACCATAGCCCGGCCCTGCGTGCAGGAATTTGGCGCCGATGCGCTTGTCCATGCCCATGCCTTTGGCTACTGCATGAACATCCGCACCCACGGCTTCGCACAAAGTCGAGATCTCGTTGATGAAACTGATCTTGGTAGCCAGAAACGCATTGGCGGCGTATTTGATGAGCTCTGCACTTTCGAGGCCAGTGATGACGATGGGCGTCTCGATGAGATTCAGTGGCCCGTAGAGCTCGCGCAGGAGCTTCTGCGCGCGTGGGCTTTCAACACCCAGAACCACACGGTCTGGCCGCATGAAATCCGCGATGGCGGCCCCTTCCCGCAGGAACTCCGGATTTGAGGCCACATCGAAATCGGCTTCGGGATTCGTCTCGCGAATGAGCCCCGCCACATTCCGCGCCGTACCCACCGGCACCGTGGATTTGTCCACGATGACGGTATAGCCACGCAATGATTGGGCAATCTGGCGCGCCGCATCGTAGACATAGCTCAAATCGGCAAAACCATCACCGCGTCGACTGGGCGTGCCGACCGCAATAAACACGAGATCGGCCTCACCCACCACGGTGGCGGCGTCAGTCGTGAAGTGCAGCCGCCCGTCCCGCACGTTCTTGGCCACCAGACTGTCGAGGCCCGGTTCATAGATCGGGATCTCGCTGGCCTTGAGCCGGGCGACCTTGGCGGCATCCACGTCGACACAGGTGACATCCGCACCGAATTCCGCAAAGCAGGCGCCGGAAACCAGTCCGACGTAACCCGTTCCAATCATGACGACGCGCATGACTTCAAAGCCTCCAGAGCACTACGCCATCGGGGCGTGCGGCACGCTCCAGGCGTGCCTTGACGTCCACCACCACACCGCGTCCATTTGCAAGGTGGGCGGTCACGCCTTTCCACCCAGCCTCCAGGTATTCCCGATGCGGTACGGCAAGAATCACGCCGTGGGCAGGCTTCAGGGATTCTGGCGTCACAAGTCGAATCCCGTACTCCTCCTCAGCCTCTGCCGGATGGGCACAGGGATCGCAGACCTGCACCGTCACTCCGTAGTCCTGCAACTCGGCGATGATGTCGATTACCCGCGTGTTGCGCAGATCAGGCACATCCTCCTTGAAGGTCAAGCCCAGCACGGTGACCACGCCGCCATTCACGGGCAGTCCGGATTGAATCATGCGTTTGACCGTCTGCTGGGCGACGTAGCGCCCCATGTTGTCGTTGACGCTGCGCCCCGCAAGGATGACTTCCGGGATGTAGCCCACGATCTGGGCCTTGTGGGTTAGGTAATAAGGGTCGACACCGATGCAGTGTCCACCGACCAGGCCAGGATCAAACTTGAGGAAATTCCATTTGGTGCCGGCCGCTGCCAGCACATCGCGCGTATCGATGTCCATGCGCTGAAAAATCAGCGCAAGTTCGTTCATGAGAGCGATGTTGAGATCGCGCTGGGTGTTCTCGATGACCTTGGCGGCCTCCGCCACGCGGATACTGGCGGCGCGATGCACCCCCGCCGTGACCACGCTCTCATAGACTCGGGCGACAACCTCGAGCACCTCAGGCGTCTGCCCGGAAACCACCTTGGTGATGCGGGTGAACGTATGCTCCTTGTCGCCCGGATTGATGCGCTCCGGTGAATAGCCGACGAAGAAATCCACGCCGCACTTGAGGCCGGACATCCGTTCGAGCACGGGCACAAAGTCTTCTTCGGTGGCACCCGGGTAGACCGTGGATTCATAGACCACGATGGCGCCCTTGCGAAGATTTGCGCCGACGGTTTCCGAGGCCTTGATGACCGGCGTCATGTCGGGGCGCTTGGCCTCGTCGATAGGTGTTGGAACGGCGACGATCAGGAAATCGGCCTCGCGCAGCGCCGCCGGATCTGCCGTGAATTCGATATCGGCCGAGGCGAGCACCTCCGGCTCGACCTCGAGAGTCGCATCAAGACCCGCCTTCAGCTCCGCCACGCGACGGGCGTTGATATCAAACCCTATGGTCTTCCGGTGTTGGCCGAAAGCCACGGCCACCGGCAATCCCACATAGCCGAGGCCCACCACTGCAATGCGTCTGTCGTGCGTAGTCATGAGACCCCGTAATACTCCCTGTACCAGTTGACGAAATTGCCGATGCCCACCTCGAGCGGCGTGCCGGGCTTGTAGCCGACATCCTCCACCAAGGCCGAGACGTCAGCATAGGTATCCGGGACATCACCCGGCTGAAGCGGCAGGAAATTCTTCTGCGCCTCGCGTCCGAGACTCCGCTCCAAGGTGGAGATGAAATCCATGAGGGGAACCGGTGCGTTGTTGCCGATGTTGTAGAGGCGGTAGGGCGCGGCACTGGTGCCCGGGTCAGGCGCACCTCCACTCCAGCTGGGGGAAGGCGTCGCCACCTTGTCGAGGCAGCGGATCACGCCTTCGACGATGTCATCGACATACGTGAAGTCTCGGCGATGGTTGCCGTAGTTGAAGACATCAATGGGCCTGCCTTCGAGGATGTTGCGGGTAAACAGGAACAATGACATGTCCGGCCTGCCCCAAGGCCCGTACACGGTGAAGAAGCGCAGGCCCGTCGTGGGCAGGCCATAGAGGTGGCTGTATGTGTGTGCCATCAGCTCGTTGGCTTTCTTGGTGGCCGCATAAAGCGAAACGGGATGGTCGACGTTGTCGTGCACGGAAAACGGCATGCGGGTGTTGGCACCGTAGACGGAACTGGTCGAGGCATAGACCAGATGCTCGACCGGCAGCCGCCGGCAGGCCTCGATGATGTTCAGGAAGCCGGTGACGTTCGAATCGATATAGGCATGTGGGTTGGTCAGCGAGTAGCGCACACCGGCCTGGGCCGCGAGGTGCATGACGCGCTCCGGCCGCTCGCTTTCGAACAGGGCGTCGACCGCGGCCCGGTCGACGATATCGAGCTTGTGGAAGGCGAACCCGGGGCGGGACTGCAAGCGCTGCAACCTGGCAACCTTGAGTGCGACATCGTAATAGTCGTTGAGATTGTCGAGCCCCGTGACTTCGTCGCCCCGGTCGAGAAGTCGTTCGCAGAGCCTGGAGCCGATGAAACCCGCGGCCCCTGTCACCAGAATTTTCATGTCGCCCCTTCTTGACCCAACGCCCGTGCATTCTAACCCGCAAGCGGGTCCCTGACCCGAGCGAATTCGGGCCTCCCCACCCGGATTAGCGGCCCGAACGGCCAAGAATCCAGCCCGATTTGGTAGACTCGTACCCCAGCGCTTCAACTGCAGGAGATTCAGACGATGGCCAGTCGCCCCGGACAGACCGCGGACAGCATGACGGTGGATATCGACAACCTCTATCGGGAGGAAGTGTTCTCGGACATGCGGTCGGCCTCCGTGCGCGTGCTCACGCCGGTGAAGTCCGATGGCAGCCCGGATGACAGCCGGCCTCGGGTTTTCATTGGCGACACCCAATTGATGACCCAGATGGGTCCGATCCCCGTGCAGTTCGAGCTCGAGGCCGAAACCATCGGCGAGGCCTTCTCCCAGTTCCCCGAGGGCGTGCGGGGCGCCATAGAACGTCTCAACGAGCGCGCCAAGGAGATGGCGCGCGAGGAAGCTTCGCGAATCGTGGTGCCGTCCAAGATGCCGGGTGGCGGTGGCCTCCCGGGCGGTGGTCTGGCCGGCATTCCCGGCACGCGCTGAGCCCATTCGCGTTACACCGACTCCGAACCCCATGGCGCGCCCGGCAGTTGCGGCTGCCCTGGAAGTCGTGGACGTCGAATGCCTGCGTGGTGATGCCCTGATTTTCGAGCATCTCTCGTTCGGCGTCCCTGCCGGCCATGTGCTGCAGATCCTGGGTGCCAATGGCAGCGGCAAGACTTCACTGCTGCGCATGTTGAGCGGACTCGCCCCGCCAGACTCGGGCGAGATCCGTTGGCAGGGTGAGCCGACCACAACCTCCCCCCGCTGGCGGGAAGAACTGCTCTACCAAGGCATCGCCGGCGGGTTCAGCGCCAATCTTACGGTCACGGAAAACCTGGAGTACGGGCAGGCCTTGGCAGCACGCGGAGCGCTGATGCGGGTAAGCGAGGCATTGGATCGGGTCGGGCTGGGTCGGTACGGCGACACCTTCACGGGCCGACTCTCTTCGGGGCAACGCCAGCGCGCCGCGCTCGCCCGCCTGGTGCTGATCCCGGCGCGGGCGTGGCTGCTGGACGAACCGCTCACCGCCCTTGATCGGGACGGCAAGAAACTTCTGGAAGGCATGCTCCGGGCGCATACGGAAGGTGGCGGCATTGCGCTGGTGGCCACCCATCAGGGGCTGGAGGTCCCGGCCAGTTGCCTGCACACACTGGACTTGGACACTCGAACCGTATGTTGAGCACGCCACCTGCGAGTCTCGCCATCCTGCGGCGGGAAATGCTGCGTCTCTATCGCCGCCGGGGGCAGCTCATGCAACCGCCGCTGTTCTTCATTCTGGTGGCGGTGATGTTTCCTTTCGCTGTGGGTGGCGATGAAAACCAGCTCCGCGCGCTGGCCCCCGCCGTGGTCTGGGTCGCGCTGCTGCTGGCAACCACCCTCAGCCTCGAGGACATCTTCCGGGGGGATCACGAGGACGGCAGTCTGGAACAGCTGGTGTTGCTGGCGGGCTCCCTGCCCGGCGCCTGCGCCCTGAAGGCCCTGGCTCATTGGTTGTCCACGCCGGTTCCCCTGATCGCCATGGCCGCTCTCATGAGCGCCGTGCATGGATTGCAAAACGAAACCCGCACTGCGCTCCTTGTTTCGCTGCTGCTTGGTACACCCGTGTTCAGCCTCGTCGGGACCATAGGCAGTGCGTTGACTGTGGGCGTACGCGGCGGGGCCCTGCTGCTGGCCTTGCTGATCCTGCCCCTGTATATTCCAGTGCTGATTTTTGGTGCTGGCGCCGTGCGCAACGCAACTCTCTCCATGGCTTCCGGCAGCGAATATTTCTTCCTTGCCGGGCTGTCCGTCCTGGCCGCAACCCTTGCCCCTTTCGCGGCGGCAGCCGGCCTGCGCGCAAGACTTGTCTGATGTTCAAGACCCTGCACAAATACGCCTCGCCGATGCATTTTCATGCGCTGGCGCGCCGTTGGTCCACTCCCCTGTTGTGGCTCTCGGCCGTGCTCTTCGCCGCGGGACTGGCAGGCGGGCTCGTGATGGCCCCGGCGGATTACCAGCAGGGTGAAAGTTTCCGCATCATCTATGTCCACGTACCGAGTGCGTGGTTGTCGATGTTCGCCTACATGGTGATGGCGGGAGCAGGCGCTGTGAGTCTCATCTGGCGCGTGAAACTGATGGACGCCCTCGCGCGCGCCGCAGCGCCACTGGGAGCAAGCTTCACCGCCCTGGCACTCGCTACAGGCTCTCTCTGGGGCAAACCGATGTGGGGCACGTGGTGGGTCTGGGACGCAAGGCTGACCTCAGAGTTGCTGCTGCTGTTCCTCTATCTGGGGTACATGGCATTGCAGTCCGCCATCGATGATCGACGCGCAGCGGCGCGCGCCGGCGCGGTGTTGGCAGTCGTGGGTGTGGTCAACATTCCCATCATTCATTACTCGGTCGAATGGTGGAGCACACTGCACCAGCCGGCCACCATCACGCGCCTGGGTGCACCCGCCATGGCAACGTCGATGCTGATTCCCCTCCTGCTCATGGCTCTCGCATTCCAGCTGCTTTTCTTCGCCCTGTTGTTCATCCGCGCGCGCAGCGAGCTGCTGGAATTCGAGCAGCGTTCGCTGTGGGTGCGTGAGCTTCTCGGACAAGGTTCGCCACGATGACGAACGAACTGCGCGAGTTTTTTGCGATGGGAGGGTACGGCCTCTTCGTGTGGTCTTCCTACGGACTCACCGCGCTGCTGCTGGTTGGCAATCTCGTGCTCGCCGTGCGCCGTGAGCGACGGGTGATCCGAGAACTTTCGCGGCGCCTGCCAGTCGGAGCGGGGCATGACCCCGCGTAGAAGACGCATGCTGACCATCGGCCTTCTGATTGCAGGCATGGCGCTGGCCACCGGCTTGATTCTGCAGGCGTTCGAGCAGAACCTGATGTACTTCTACAGTCCTGCCGACATCGCAGCCGGCAAGGCGCCGCCGGATCGAGATTTCCGCATCGGTGGGATGGTGGTGGAAGGCAGCGTTCAGCGCGATCCGCAAAGCCTGGCCGTCACTTTCGAACTCACCGACTACCAACACCAGACCACGGTGCAATACACCGGCATCCTGCCCGATCTGTTCCGCGAAGGTCAGGGTATCGTGGCACACGGCCGCCTCGATGCGGCAGGCCAGTTCAAGGCGCGGGAAGTTCTCGCCAAGCATGACGAGAACTACATGCCTCCAGAAGTTGCCGCGAGTCTGAAGAAAGCACCACCAGGGGTCAGACCATGATCAGCGAATATGGACATTTCGCCCTGGCACTTGCGCTGGCCTGCGCAGTGCTGCAGGCCATCGTCCCGCTCACGGGCGTGGCACTCGCCCGGGGTTCCTGGATGGATTTCGGCAACCACGCGGCTCGCTGGCAGTTCTTCCTGCTCGGCTTCGCCTTTCTAGGTCTTGCCCAAGCGTTCCTCGCACATGATTACGGGCTCGTTTACGTGGCGCAGAATTCAAACTCCGCCCTGCCGTGGTACTACCGCCTGTCTGCCGTCTGGGGCGCCCACGAAGGCTCGCTCCTGCTCTGGGTGCTGGTGCTGGCCGGGTGGGCCGCGGCAGTGAGCCTGCGCAGTCGCAGCCTGCCGCGCGACATCGCCGCGGTCGTCATGGGGGTGATGGGGCTGGTGAGCACGGCCTTCCTGTTGTTCCTCATCATCACTTCCAATCCTTTCCTGCGACGCTGGCCCGCGGCCCAGGACGGCGCTGATCTGAATCCTCTGCTGCAGGATGTGGGGCTCATCGTGCATCCACCCCTGCTGTACATGGGGTATGTCGGCTTCTCGGTGCCTTTCGCCTTCGCCATCGCGGCGCTGGTGAGGGGGCGGATGACACCAGCGTGGGCGCGCTGGGCTCGCCCCTGGACGCTGGCCGCCTGGGTGTTCCTCACCCTCGGCATCGCGCTCGGCAGCTTCTGGGCCTATTACGAGCTGGGCTGGGGTGGCTGGTGGTTCTGGGATCCGGTCGAGAATGCGTCCTTCATGCCGTGGCTGCTCGGTACTGCGCTGATTCATTCGCTGGTAGTGAGCGAAAAGCGCGGGTCGTTCAAGAACTGGACCGTGCTGCTCGCCATCGGCACCTTCGCCTTGAGCCTGCTCGGTACCTTCCTCGTGCGTTCCGGCGTGCTCACCTCCGTGCACGCCTTCGCCACGGATCCCGCACGCGGTATCTTCATTCTCGCCATCCTTGGCAGTCTGGTGGGCGGGGCATTGCTGCTCTATGCCTGGCGCGGCCCCTCCGCGCTCGCGGGCAGCAGTTATGGCCTCGTCTCGCGTGAGAGTTTTCTGCTCGCCAACAGCCTGCTGCTGACGGTCGCCACGCTCACGGTGCTCATCGGCACCCTCTATCCCTTGGTGCTCGATGCACTCTCACTCGGCAAGATTTCGGTCGGACCGCCCTACTTCAACCTCGCCTTTGGTCTGGTCATGGTTCCTTTGGTGGTGGTGATGGGACTGGGCCAGTTTGCCCGCTGGAAAGAGGACAGCCTCGGTCGACTGGCGCAGGCACTGTCCAGATTTGCGCTGGCAGCAGGCCTGCTTGGTGGTCTCGCCATTGCAGTCCTGTCGCCCAATGAATGGGGCACGACCCTGGGCGGCGTGTTGCTTGCCTTGTGGCTGGTTGCCAGCACTGCGGCAGGTGTGTGGGCCCGCATCCGGGAACGCCAGCACCGCTGGCGCGCGCTGTTCACCCTGCCGCGGGCGTTCGTCGGGCAATGCCTGGCGCATCTCGGCTTCACCGTGACCCTGGCGGGAGTGGTGCTCACCAGCAGCCAGAGTGCCGATCTCCACACACGACTCGCGCCGGGTGACTCGGTGGAGCTCGGCCAGTACACCGTCCAGTTCGAGAGCCTGCGTGACTATCAGGGCCCCAATTACCGGGCCACACGCGGCACTTTCCACATCACGACCACAGGCGGCGAACGCCACACGCTCATGCCTGAAAAGCGTTTCTACCAGGTGCGCAACATGGCCATGACCGAGGCTGGCATAGAGCCGGGTTTCACGCGCGATCTCTACATATCGCTGGGTGAACCGCTGGGTGATGACGGGGCCTGGAGCGTGCGCCTGCACATCAAGGCTTTCGTGCGCTGGTTGTGGCTGGGTGCGCTGATGATGGCCTGTGGTGGCGTACTTGCCATGAGCGCGCTGACTGTCCGCAAGCGGCGCGAAGCGCCGCAGGCCGCGCTGGCTTCCACCCTGCCATGAGATTTCTCGTCCCAATCGCAATCTTTGCGGTGCTGGTGGTGGTACTGGGAGTAGGGCTCAAGCTCGACCCTCGCTACGTGCCGTCTCCGCTGATCGACAAACCTGCACCGGAATTCTCGCTCACCACCCTGGGTGAGGAACCCAAGCCCATGACCCGTGCGGATCTGCTCGGGCGCCCCGTGGTGCTCAATGTCTGGGCCTCGTGGTGCAGCGCCTGCCGGATCGAACATCCTCTGCTGGTGTCACTGGCGCAGGCTCAAGGGGTGGAGATCATCGGACTCAACTATAAGGACACACGCGCTGAGGCACTGCGCTGGCTGGCTGATCATGGGGACCCGTATCGCCAGAGCATCTTCGATCCTGAAGGCAAGCTTGGTCTCGATCTCGGCGTATACGGAGTGCCGGAAACCTTCGTGCTGGATGGTGCCGGTGTGATCCGGCACAAACACGTCGGGCCACTCAGCGAGGATATCTGGGCCAGTGATTTCGCGCCGCTGCTGAAAAAACTGAGTGCGAGTGACGGCACCGGAGCCAGCGGTGGCTGAGATGTTGCGCGCACTCTGCCTCGTGGTGGTTCTCGGCCTCACGGTCAGCCCGACATTCGCGGCCGATACCCCTCTGGGCTTCGAGGATCCGGCGCAACAGGCACTTTTCGAATCCCTACTGGAGGAGCTGCGCTGCCTGGTTTGCCAGAACCAGTCACTGGCGGATTCGCATGCAGATCTCGCACAGGATCTTCGCGATGAGGTCCATCGCATGGTGGCGGCCGGCGAAAACAGGGAAGCGATCCTCGGCTTCATGGTCGAGCGTTACGGGGATTTCGTGCTGTATCGGCCTCCGGTCAAATCCACGACCTGGATGCTGTGGCTGGCGCCGCTGATGCTCCTCTTCGGCACGGGCATCGCTTGGTGGCTTACCCAACGGCGCGCTGCTGTGACTCACTCCGTTCCCTTGAGCGAAGAGGAAAAGGCCCGACTCGCACGCCTTACCATCGAGCCCCAGGATGACTCCCGACAGCACTGAACCCACCACGCTCGTGTTCTGGTCCGTGGCGGGCTTCTTCCTGCTGCTGGTGATGCTGCGTCTGGCGCGGGCGGCGTGGCGCCCTGCCGCCACCGACCACATGGCCGCGCAGCGTGTGTACGAAGCCCAGCGGTCTGCCCTGGCGCGGGCCGGTGCCGCCGGGGAGGTCACTCCCGAACAGCTGCCCGCACTCGAGCAGGAACTGGCCCGTGCCACACTGGATGATGCAGACCGGGCGACAACACAGGTGAAACCGGTGTCGCGCACCGAGCGACTGGTACTCGCATTACTCGTGGCGATCATGGTGCCTGCGATCGCGGTTCCGGTTTATCTGCGCTACGGCAGTCCCGCGCCGCCGGCAGCCGGCGAGGCTCCCGCCCATCACATGAGCCCGGCTGACATGATTGCCGAGCTCGAGAAGCGCATAGCAGTCGCGCCCGAGGATCCCGAGCCGCAGCTCTGGCTCGCCCGCGTGCATATGTCCACCGGCGACTATGCCAAGGCGGTGAAGGCCTTCGAGACAGTCAATCGGCTCATGCCGGAACAGGCGCCCATCCTTCTGCAGTGGGCCGATGCGCTCGCCATGCAGGCTGAAGGTCACATCGACGAGCAAGCCACTTCCCTGATCCATCAGGCGCTGGCGGTGGAGCCGGACAACGTCACCGGCCTGTGGCTTGCGGGCGTTGCTGCCGAGGAGGCAGGCAAACCTCAAGAGGCGCTCGGATACCTGCAGCGGGCACGCGAAGCGAGTGTAGCTGCCGATCTTCCGGTCGCCGAAATCGAAGCCCAGATCAGCGAACTCGCAGCCCGCACCGGCCAAGCCCTGCCGCCCCCGCAGGAAGCGGCCCCGGCAGCAGCAAGCCTGACGCTGGAAGTGACGCTGGATCCCGCACTGGCCGCCGACCTGCCCCCCGAGACCACGGTCTTCGTGCTGGCCAAGGCCGTTGCCGGCCCACCGATGCCGCTGGCCGTGACGCGCTTCCCGCTCTCGGCACTGCCCAAAATCGTGACTCTGGATGACAGCATGGCTATGGCGCCCCAGCTCAAGCTGAGCAGCGCCAAAGAAGTGATGGTGACCGCGCGCATCTCACGCAGCGGTGATGCCGTGGCCAAGGCAGGCGACCTTGAAGGCGGTCTCGGCCCGGTCGAGCCACAGGGCAACGGCACACTCAAGCTCCGGATAGATCGCGTCGTCCCCTGACGCATCGTGCGGCGGTTACATTGCTTCAGGGTTTGCGGTGACGCTCCCGGAAGTACCACGGCGCCTCAGGTGAGGCCGCCCGCCACAACCCCTTGCGACCTTGGCGAGCTCCCCTCTCGAGACGTTCTAGATCGGAATCGCGCACGGCATAACGGTCGTTCCACCACCCAAGCCCCTCGCGCAGCAGTTCACGCGAGGCGGAATGACCATCGACGAAGATCTCTCCCACCAGTCGTGAATAGGTCTTCTCTCCAGTCAGGCGCACACTCGCCTCCCGTTCGAGGATGAGTTTGCGCATGAAGAGCGTGGCTTCACGCGCATGCGCCTGCTCGGGCCATTGGTGGGTCGCAAGCTCAGGCGCATCCACACCGTAGAAGCGAAGCTTGATTCGCCGCCCGTCCGAGGTGACCAGAGTCGCGGTGTCACCATCGTGCACATCGACGATGCGCCCACTCACCCAGCCCGCCTTCGATCTGGCAGCATCGACTGCAGCCCAGGGCGCCGCGGCCAAAACCATGAGCACGGCGGCCAGTGCCCAGACTGAAGCGCGGTTTTTTCTCATGCGGCCAATTCCATCACGCCCGACGCGACTCTCTCACAGGAGCCACGTCGAACCAAGGTGCCCGAAAGGTGTTCAGTCGCGTGGCTTGAATGCCAGGAGCACGTTACCCGGGAGTCCGCCCCAGTTGGCGTACCCGGAGTTCACATACACCCAGCCATCGACGACGACCACACCGGCCTGATCGATGGCGCCGCCACGCGCGGCCGCGCCGTTCACGCTCTCGAATTCGCGCACACTGTCGAACTGCCAAAGCACTTCGCCCGAGGCCGTATCGAAGGCACGCATCACGCCACTCATGGCGCCCGAGAACGCGACTCCCGGGATGGCGGTCACGGCTGCAGATTGCGCAGGGCTGCAACGCTCGCGTCCGGCGCAGGAAACCGGCGGGGCATTCCACAACGGCTTGCCGGTCGCGAGATCAAGGGCATAAATACCTCCACCAGCCGTGGCGTCCAGGGTCACCTTGTCACCGAAGAAGCGGCCTCCTTCCCATTTGGCATCGGACACGGCCACGTACACCGCCTTGTCATCCGCAGCCGAACCCCACTCGATGCCACCGATGATGCCGCCCTCGCCCACGCGGGTCTTCCACACCACCGCGCCCTCGTTGTCCGGATCAATGGCGTGCATGACGCCGGTCTTCTGGCCACCCAGCAACAGGCGTTTACCACCCGCAAGTTCCACCAGGATGGGCGAAGATCCCATGTCGTGATCCGGGCCATCGTTGTGGGGACAGTTGGCCTTGTCCGCCAGCGTACAGGAGGCATTCCATGCATCTCCGGGCAGGCCCTGATAGGCCCACAACACTTCCCCCTTGTCCATGCTGAGCGCGAGGATTGCATCACTGGTCGCGGTCGCAGGTTGGGTGTAGTTGTCGCCGGTCGAGGCATAGAGTCGGTTCTTTTCCGGATCAAGAGTCAACGCCGCCCAGATGGCCGCGCCATTCGGACCATAGTGCGTCTTGCCCGTGACCGAAGACGTTTCCTTGTGCGGTGGCTCAGCCACGGTGTACTGCTTCCAGTCGAGCTTGCCGGTCGCGGCGTCCACTCGCAGCACGGCGCCGCGGAAGGTGCAGCACTGATAGGCGGGATCCGCCGCAAGACCTTCCTCCAGCGAAGACACCGGGAGATAGAGCTTGTCCTCATGCAGCTGGAAGCCACCGGTCAATCGTGCGGAAGGATGTTCATCAGCAACGAGCTGCCACACTTCCTTGCCCGTGGCCGCATCCACCGCATAGGCACGCCCCCCGACATCACCGAGGAACGCAAGCCAGCGGCCATCTGCAACCTGCCCCACGAGCACCGGACCCTTGACCGCCGCCTCGGCCTGAAACACCCAGTGGGTGCAGCCCGTCCGTGCATCCAGCGCATAGACCTGGCCACTGCGGCTACCGACGAAGAGGCGACCATCGACGACCGAGGCGTGCGCCTCGGCCAGAGTTTCACCCGGAAACGCAAAGACCCATTGGAGCTCGAGATCCTTCACCTTCTCTTTGGGCAGCTTGGCCATGGCCTCCGGCTGGAAACGGGTGTTCCGGGCATCAACGCCCCAGCCGTTCCAGTGCGGCCCAGCAAGCGGTTCCGCACTGGCAGGCCATTTGGCGGCTGGGCATTGGTTGGCCACCTGTGCGCTCCAATCGGCCGGCAGGGATTTGCCGGTCACATATTCCGCCACCGCTGCACGTTCCGGACCGTTGAGTGAGAACGTGCCGACGACCCGCATCACCCCTGTTTCAAGCGCGCGTACCACGCTGTCCGGCGTCATGTTGCGCATGGTTTCAGGCGTCGCCGCCCGGGCGACTCCCTTTTCATGACATCCGGCGCAATGGGTCTCGTAGACCGCCTTGCCGTCGGTCTTCTCGCCGGCCGCTGGCACGGCATGGGTGTTCATCGCGACGACCGCAAGCACTGCGGCCAGGTAGCGGGTGTTCTCGTGCACGTAATCCTCCCCCAGCAATCTTGGAATTCGAGGATAAGCGATCGTCGCCCTGAAACAAGCCGCGCCAAGCCGCCTCAACCGCGATTGATGATCGCCACACCCAGCGCCGTCACGGCAATGCCTGACATCTGCAGCCAGGTGAGTGATTCACCGAACAGGAAGTAGCCCTCGACCGCAGTGACCGGAGGCACCAGATAGAACAGGCTCGCCACCTTGGCCGCCGCGCCCCGTTGAATCAGCCGCCACAAGAGGCTGATCGCGCCCAGCGACAGCACGAGGCACAGCCAGCCCAAGGCAAAAAGGAATTTTGGAGTCCATTCGACCTCGCGGGTGTCAAAGGCGAGCACAAGTAGTGCGAAGACGAAAGCGGTCGCCAGAAACTGCACGAAAGCGCCCGCACGCAGGTCGACGCCCACCACATGACGTTTCTGGTACACCGTGCCGAAGGTAATCGCCAGCAGCGCCACCACGCATGCCAGGAGCCCGATTACCGGCAACTCTCCCAGAGAGAAGGTCTTGCTCACGGTGAGCGCGAGGCCGGCAAAGCCGAGCACCAAGCCCACCAGCTGCCTTCGCGATACTCGTTCGCCCAGCATCGGCCCCGCGACGCCGGCCGTCAGCAAAGGCTGGATTCCCACCACCAGCGCGGCTATTCCCGACGACATCCCGTGCGCAATGGCCACGAATACCCCACCCACGTAGAACCCGTGCAGCAGCAGGCCCGTGATGGCGAGATGCCCCCACATCGCCGGGGTGCGTGGCAAGGGCAGGCGCCAGAGCAGGAGTATCGCGCCGAGAATGACCGTCACCACACCGTAACGCAGGAACAGGAACGTGAAGGGCTCCGCGAAAGGCAGGCCGAATTTGGCGCCCACGAAACCGGTGGACCAGAGGACAACGAAGAGCGCCGGTGCCCATTGGGCAAATCTGTCTTGGCTTGTGTCCATGGCGGACTGTTCGAGGCTTCCGGGCTGGCGAGCCGGCGAGTATAGAAGCTATGCTCGTCTCAATCACACAGCGAGCAAACGAGGTATCCGTGGCCAGACTCACCAAGCTCAGTCGCAGCATCCGCGGCAAGGTCGCACTGGTCACCGGCGCTGCCAGTGGCATGGGTCGCGCAACCGCCCACCTGTTCGCGGACGAAGGTGCGCATGTCGCCGTGACGGATCTGGAAGAGGACAAGGTGCAGAAAGTCGTCGCCGAGATTG
>VGUA01000007.1 GCA_016874535.1 Gammaproteobacteria bacterium | reverse complement strand
TAGGAACTGCGTACGGGTGTAGGCCCGCCCTAGTGGCCCGCGTACCACGTGCGTTAGTTGGTGTTCGATAAGGTCGGGGCGCAGGCCCAAGACCTCGTCCATGATGGTTCTCGCAGACGCACGAAACCCGTGGCCGCAGAGCTCGTCCTTACCGACCCCGAGGCGGCGCAACGCTGCCAAGACCGCCATGTTCGACATCGGACGCTGGTGGGAGCGAGCGCTGGGGAAGACGTACTCACTGTTGGCGGTTAGTGGCTGAAGCTCGCGAAAAATTGCGATGGCTTGCGTCGCCAGAGGGACGACGAGAGGGACACCCTTTTTCGGTGAGGTGAATGTCCATTCTGCGTTATCGAGGTTGATGTCCTGCCACCGGGCCTTACGCAACTCGCCTGGCCGAACGAAGACTAGCGGTGCGAGTCGGAGCGCACAGCGCACTGTAAGAGTCCCCCCGTAGCCGTCCATCATGGCCAGCAATTCCCCGAGGCGGCTTGGATCTGTGACCGTGGAGAAGTGGCGGACGGTAGGGGTGGCCAACGCACCACGTAGGCTCACGGTTGGGTCATGTGTGAGACGGGCGGTGGCGACGCCGTATCGCATCACCTGTGAACAGAGATTCAGAACCCTATGGGTCGTCTCCAGAGCGCCAGTCTGCTCTACACGCCGGAGGTGCGGCAGAAAGTCTGCTGCGGTCAGCTCGACGATCGGTCTTTTTCCAAGCCAAGGGAACACATGGCGCTCTAAACGCCGGAGCGTCCTGTTGGCATGGTCTGGCACCCACTTGGTGAGATTCGTTTGGAACCACTCTCGGGCAATGGCTTCGAAGGTGCTCGCGGCATTCAGCGCGGAGGCTAGTTTCGCGGAGCGCCGTGCGTCAGACGGGTTGATGCCTTGTGCTAGCAGCCTTCTCGATTCGTCGCATTTCTCACGAGCCGTGGAGAGCGATACGTCAGGGTAAGGCCCCAGCGATAGGAGTTGCTCCTTACCCAGCCAGCGAAATTTCAGCCGCCAGCCGCGCCGCCCATTCGGGTAGACAAGCAGGTACAAGCCTCGGCCGTCCGATAGCTTGTACGGCTTCTCACGGGGCTTGGCTTTGCGTATCGCAACGTCTGACAGCTGCATGGGGGTAACTCGTGGACATTCACCTCGACTTACCCCCAATCCTACCCCGGTCTAGGTCGGATTGCCTAGTCCATCGACGGACATCAGCGTTCTTAAAAAGTTACAGAATTCAAAATCTTGATTTCTGTAACGGACGGCGCAGAACCGCGCCGGACATCAAATTGGTGGAGGCGGCGGGAATCGAACCCGCGTCCGTAAGCCCTCTGCCGTCGGTTCTACATGTGTAGTCTGTCATTTGATTTAACCGGAGGCGTCCCCGACAGACAGGGTCTGCTTCCAGCGAGCCCTAAGGGTTTTAGCAACTTGGCCTCGGGCAGGCCGCATCGCGATCCGGTGAGATATGACGCCCGAAACCTGAACGCACCAGCACGGCTTCAGTCGGACGGCACCCTACTGGGTATTAAGCAGCGAGTGCGTAGTTGTCGTCGTTGGCAACTAATAGCTTGCAGATGGATTTACGAGGTCACTGCTCCTCGACATGCCCCTTCGGTTTCGCGACCCACGTCGAATCCATGTCGCCCCCGTTGGAAGTTGGAGAATACGCCTCTAAGGCGCTTCCGTATATCTCACGTGGGGTGACCCCAAGTGAAATTCAAGAGGGGAGGCTTCCATTGCTGCCGCAGCCCTCTATCATCCCCGCACAACCATCAACGACAGGACCGCCCGCAACAGGCTGGCGGCTACCGGGGGAGAGCTGAATGGAAAAGAGATACGACGCCATTATCGTGGGCGCCGGCATGGCCGGCATCTACGCGGTCTACCACTTGCGCCGGCTGGGGCTTTCGTTGCGCTGCTTCGAGGCTGGCAGCAGTGTGGGCGGTACCTGGTACTGGAACCGCTATCCCGGTGCCCGGGTGGATATCGAGAGCATGGAGTATTCCTTCGCCTTCTCCGATGAGATCCAGCAGGAATGGAACTGGAGTGAGCGTTATGCGGGCCAAGCCGAGCTCTCGCGCTACTTCGAGTTCGTGACGGACCGTTTCGATCTGCGTCGCGACATGCAGTTCAACACCCGCGTGGAGGGTGCGCATTACGACGCGGAGTCCAATGACTGGCTGGTGATGACCAGCGATGGTGCCCGTCATCGCGCCCGTTACTGCCTCATGACCACGGGCCTGCTTTCCGCACCCAACAAGCCCGACATCAAAGGCCTCGCCAACTTCAAGGGTGCGGTCTACCACACCGGACTCTGGCCCAAAGAGCCGGTGGACTTTTTCGGGCAGCGGGTGGGTGTGATCGGCACCGGATCATCGGCTGTGCAGGCCATTCCCCTCATTGCCGAGCAGGCGCGCGAGCTCACGGTCTTCCAGCGCACCCCGGCCTATGCTGTGCCCCTGCGTAACCATCCCATGCCCGAAGAATACCAGCTCCGCGTGAAGGCGGAATACGCCGAATGGCGACGCAAGGAACGCTATGAATCCTTTGGTGGTTGGGTGGCAGTGGATTACCAGCCGGTGGAGCCTGTCACCGGCTCCGCGCTCGCAGTATCACCGGCAGAGCGCATGGCCCTCTATGAGCAGCGTTGGCGCAATGGTGGTCTCGCCTTCTACAACGTCTATCCGGATGTCTACACCGACCTCGCCGCCAACAACACCTTGGCGGAATTCATCCGGGGCAAGATTCGCGAGCGCGTGAAGGATCCGGCCAAGGCTGCACTGCTCACGCCCGACTATCCCATCCTGATGAAGCGCCTCATCGCGGACACCAACTATTACGAGACCTACAACAAGGATCACGTCCAGCTGGTGGATGTGAGCAAGCATCCCATCGAATGCATCACCGAAACCGGCGTGCGCGTGAAGGGCGCGGTTCACGAGTGCGACAGCCTGGTGCTCGCCACGGGCTATGACGCCATGACCGGTGCGCTCACCCGCATGGATATCCGCGGTAAAAATGGAGAGACCATCGCGGACCACTGGGCTCAGGGTGCACGTACGCATCTCGGACTCCTGTGTGCCGGTTTCCCCAACCTCTTCATCATCGATGCTGCCGGCAGCCCGTCGGTGGTGTTCCAGCCGGTGTTCGTGATGGAGGAGCAGATCAACTGGGTGGGCGAATGCATCCAGAATCTGGAGGCAAGCGGTCATGCGACCATCGAGGCGACGCGCGCGGCCGAGGATGCCTGGAGTGCCGAGTGTGAGCGCGCCCTGCATGCCACGCTCTTTCCCACCGTGAACAGCTGGTATGTGGGCGCCAACATCGAGGGCAAGTCCCACGCCGGACTCATTTACCTGGGCGGCATGCCGGAATATCGGCGCTGGTGTGCGGAAGAAGCGGCGGGCGGCTACCCCGGTTGCGTGCTTGGCAAGCGGGAGGCTATCGCCCTTTCATGAGGCGCTGGCGGTCGCGCTCCCAGTCGCGGTCTTTCTCCGCGTCGCGCTTGTCATGCTGCTTCTTGCCCTTGGCCAGCCCGATCTCGCACTTCACGCGCCCCTTCTTCCAGTAGAGCGCGAGGGCTACCGCGGTGTAACCCTTGCGCTCGATGGCGCCCACCAGTTTTGCGATCTCCCGCTTGTGCAGCAGGAGCTTGCGGATGCGGGTGGGGTCGGCGTGGATGTGCGTGGAGGCCGAGGTCAGCGGGTTGATGAGCGCGCCAATCAGGAAGGCCTCACCGTCCTTCAGCAGGACGTAAGTGTCCCGCAGTTGCACCTTGCCCGCGCGCAGGCTCTTGACCTCCCAACCTTCCAGCACCAGTCCAGCCTCGAAGCGCTGTTCCACGAAGTAATCGTGGAAGGCTTTCCGGTTCTGGGTGATGGAGCCATCACCGCTGGATTTTTTTCCGGCAGGCTTGTTCATGGAATGCTTTGGGCTGGGGGAGGGGGAGTATAGCAGCGGCATCCGTGCTCCGTTCCGCCGCGCTCGGCCGCGGAGGATGAACGGCATTGGCAGGGACCGCAGGTGGATGCAGAATGCCGCGTCGCATGGGGGCCGTCCGCCCTCTGCCCTTTGTCCCAAGCACGGAATCCCGCACCGCCATGGCCGAAATCCGCCAATCCGCCATCGTTGCTTACTCTGCCGAGCAGATGTTCGCGTTGGTGGATGATGTGGCGCGCTATACGGAGTTCCTGCCCTGGTGCGAGAAGGCCGAACTGCTGGCTCAGACCGAAGACACCCTGAGGGCGCGTCTGTCTGTCGCCAAGGGCAAGCTGCGCTACGCCTTCACCACGGACAATGTGCGCAGCCGCCCCAACACCATTGAGATGAAACTGGTGGACGGGCCTTTCAAGCGTCTGCATGGCGTGTGGCGGTTCACGGATACGCCGCTTGGCTGCAAGGTAAGCCTGGAACTCGAGTTCGAGTTTGCAAGCCGGATCATCGCGCTCAGCCTCTCACCGGTCTTCAAGGCCATCACGGGGTCGCTGGTCAATTCCTTCAAGCAGCGCGCGGATGCCCTGCATGGTCGCGTTTGAGTTCATCGCCATCGAGGTCGCTTACGCCTCCGGCAACACCACGTTCCTGCGCAAGCTCAAGGTTCCGGTCGGCACCACGCTGCGTGGCGCCATCGAGCGGGCGCGGCTACTCGATGAGCATCCGGAGATCGATCTGGTGCGTTACAAGGTGGGGGTGTTCGGCAAACTCATGACCTTGGAGACCTTGGTCGTGGCCGGGGACAGGGTGGAGGTTTATTGCCCGCTGCTGCGGGATCCCAAGGAGCGACGACGTCGGCGCGCCGCCGCGCGCGCCGGTTAAAGAGCGCTCAGTCGCTTCCGAAAAGGCGTTTGAAGAAACCGGGTTCGTCTTCCCCGTCTTCGTCTTGCTCATCCTCATCGTCCGCCGCGTCCTGTCCGGAAACCTCTTCATCCTCGTAGGCCTCCTCGGAAAGACGATCCTCCAGCGGCATGGGTGTCGGGGCGCCGGGGGGGGGCGCGGAGATCACTCTGTCATCGTCGTAACGTGATTCCCAATCCCAGGCTTCGCTCTCGTCGTCCTTCTCCTCCGGCTCCTCGTCCGCAGGAGCGCTCCGGACTTCAGACATTTCCTCCGTGGTGTCTTCCTCCGGCTCGGCATCTTCCTCGTCCACGAAGGGCAGTGCGCCGGTAATCTTATCGAACAGCCCCGGACCGTCAGACTCTTCTTCCGGCGTTTCCTCTTCGGGCACCGACTCTTCAAGCTCGGTCACTGTCTCGTCGACAACTTCTTCAACCTCATCCCCCTCATCGGCCTCGATGACGGGCGCTTCCCCGGGGGCGCTCGAGCCGGTGAAGGGCACAGCTCCCTTCAGCTTTGACAAGATCCCGGGACCACCCTGTTCTTCGAGGGCGGCGCGTTCCACCGGCGTGATTTGCCGTTTGGCCGGAACCCGATCCGCCCCCGGAGGGGCGCTGTCGTCAACCGGCGTCTTGGCCGGCTTCCTGACCTTGGGCTTCTCCTCACCGACGAACGGAATGGTATTGACGATGGTACCCACCACGCCTTTTTTCTCGGGCTTGGGTACATCCACCGTCATGTCTTGGCGGGTGTCCACCACAATCCGGCCTTCCGCCGCCTTCACGTCACCCTCCACGCGAACCAGCACTTCGTTCTCGAAGTACAGGGTGATACGGCGGCGCTTGGGGCGTCCCCCACGTTCACTGATGGTGTAGAGATAGTCCCAGCGGTTGGAATGAAAGGTGTCCATGATGATGGGTGAGCCCATCACGAAATTGACCTTCTTCTTGTCCATGCCGAGCTGCAGCTGGGCAATCATGTCCTGGGTGATGACATTGCCCTGCTGAACATCAATCTTGTGCACGAACGGCAGCGAGCCGACAGAGGGTAGCGAGCCCACGGAGGGCAGATCGGCTGCCGTGGGCAGGCGGTTGGTCGCACAGCCCTGGAGCAGAACGCCACACAGCGAGAGGACGGAGATAACCTTGAACTTCATCTGACGCTCGGTGTCCGGGCTTGGGAAGGCTGACGCGCTCGGCGGGGGCCGCGAAGAAGGTGGTAGACTGGCTGCCGCCGGTCCGTGACCAGACCTGCCTGCTGCCACTGGAGGGGCAGTATATCCTACGGCTCATCCACGCGGCCATGATCGGCCGCGATGCCCAACCTGAGAGGCAATACGGGTGGATACATTTGCGTTGAAGAAGGCCGGTCTCAAGGCTACTCTGCCCCGATTGCGGATCCTCGAGATTCTGGAGAAGGGTGGCGAACGTCACCTGAGTGCTGAAGACGTCTACCGGGCCTTGCTGGAAGCGGGCGAGGACGTCGGCCTTGCGACGGTGTATCGAGTCCTCACCCAGTTCGAGGATGCGGGAATCGTCGAGCGGCACAACTTTGATGGTTCCCACTCGGTGTTCGAGATGGCGCGCGGACCGCATCATGATCACATGGTCTGCACCGAGACCGGCGAGGTGGTGGAGTTCTTCGATGAGGAGATTGAACGCAGACAACATGCCGTGGCCGAGGCCCACGGCTTCGAACTGCAGGACCACAGCCTCATTCTCTATGTGAAGCGCAAGGCCTGAGGGGCCTCTCGGCCTCAGCCGCCCAGCAGTTCCTTGGCGTGAGCCTTGGCCTTCGCCGAGCCTTCGTCCCCGCCCAGCATGCGGGCAATTTCTTCAACCCTTCTTGTCTTGTCCAGATAGACCGCGCGGGTCTCGGTTTGACCCTGCTCCACGCTCTTGGTGATGTACAGATGTTGTGCACCGGCTGAAGCGACCTGGGCCAGATGCGTCACGCACAGAACCTGTCGCGTTCCAGCGATACTCTGCAGGTGGCGAGCGACGATGGTGGCGACGCGCCCACCAATGCCGGTGTCGATTTCGTCGTAGACCAGCGTCGGAACCTGCGCCGTGCCGGCGGTCGCCACCTGGATGGCGAGACTGGTACGGGACAACTCGCCACCTGAGGCCACTTTCCGCAAGGGGCGCGGGGGGATGTCCGGGTTGGTGCTGACGAGAAATTCCACATCATCACTGCCGTGAGCGCTCGGCTCTGCCAGCGGCGCCAGCGCCACCTCGAAGCGGGCATGCGGCATGCCGAGTTGCTGCAGGATTTCGGAGATGGCTTTCCCCAGTCCCTTGCCCTGTCGCAGACGCGCGGCTGAGAGTTCACTGGCCGTAATGTCATAGCGCTGGCGTGCCTCGGTCAGCAATTTTTCCAGCGCGATAACCCTCGCCTCCCGCCCATCCAGTGCTGCCAGCTCTTCCGTAAGTCTCGTCACCACCTCGGGCAGGGCAGTCATCTCGCAGCGGTGCTTGCGGGCAAGGTCATGCAGGTTGCCGAGCCGCTGTTCCAGGGTCCTGTATTCCCCGGGGTCGCGTGCGGACAGACCTTCACTGTACTGCGCGAGCTCGCGCTCGGCTTCGGTCAGGTTGATTGAGGCCTGCTCCAGCATCTCCAGCATGCTGCCCAGGGCGGGGTCCAAACCGGCCAGATCCTGCAACTGTGCGCTCGTCTGCCTGAGCTGGCGGGCGGCACATCGGTCACCAGTGAAAAGTCGTGCTGAGATCTCCGCACAGCCGTCGCCCAGGCGCTGCACATGCGCGGCGCGGCGGTGTTCCTGTTCAAGCCGCACGAGTTCTTCGGCCGAGATACGCGCCTCGCCAAGCTCCTCCAGCTGGAAGCGCAGGAATTCCATGCGATCCGCCGGATCCCCCGCTGCGCGCAGGGCGGCGAGTTCGGTGGCTGCCGCGTGCCAGCCGCCATGGGCTTCTGCCACCTCACTGCACAGGCGGCCCAGCTTGCCGAAAGCATCCAGCAGTGCGCGCTGCACGCCTTTCTGCAGCAGCGAGTAGTGCTCGTGCTGGCCGTGGATGTCCACCAGTCGTGCGCCGATCTCGCGCAGCGTCTGCAGGGTGATGGGGGTTTCATTGCAGAATGCGCGCGAACGGCCGTCGCTGCTGATGACCCGCCTGAGTAGCAGCTCCTTCTCGCCATCGAGCTCGTGCGTCGCCAGCAGCTCCTGCAGTTCCGGGTGCAGATCCCCCTCGAAAGCCGCACTGAGGACTGCGCGGGCCGCACCCGTGCGCACCAGGGTGGAATCCGCGCGGTCACCCAGCAGGAGGCCCAGGGCATCCAGGACAATCGACTTGCCGGCGCCGGTCTCGCCCGTGACCACGGTGAGCCCCGCCTGAAATTCCAGATCGAGGTGGCGGACCACCGCGAGATCCTGGATGGTGATGGACTTCAGCAAGGTCCCTGACCCCATTGCAGCTTGGCCCGCAGCACCGCGAAGTGGTCGTGACCGGCCGGATGAATCAGGCGCACGGTCTGCGGGTGCCGCGAGACGCGGATGCGGTCGCCTGCACTCACGCTGGGCAGGGCGTTGCCGTCACAGGTCACCCGGGATTCGTCTTCCTCGGGGTGATCACTGCCGATCTCGATTTCCACCACGGCCGTGTGCGGCAACACGATTGGCCGGTTGGTCAGGGAATGCGGACACACCGGCACCAACACCACGGCGGGCAGTTCAGGCGAGAGGATGGGGCCGCCACCGGAGAGCGCGTAGGCGGTGGAGCCGGTCGGCGTGGAGATGATCATGCCGTCGGCACGCTGCGAATGAACGAAGCGCCCATCCACATAGGTGTGCAGGGTGATGAGCCTCGTCATGTTCCAACGCTGGATGACCACATCATTGAGGGCATGTGCGCTCGCGACCGGGACGCGCCCGCGCAGGATCTCGCAGTTCAGGACCGTACGATCCTCGAAGTCGAAGGCGCCACCCAGAATGGCGTCGAGCGTGCTGGACACCTGGGCCGGGGAGAGATCGGCGAGAAAGCCCAGCCGACCCAGATTGACCCCCAGCAGCGGCACCCGGTGGGGATGCGCCAGGCGCGCGGCCCGCAACAGCGTGCCATCCCCACCCACCGCAATCACGAGGTCGCGCGTTTCTGCAACACCGGGGCCGGCAGCGGGGGCGATTCCTCGGGCCTCACAGCTGGCGAGGGTCAGGCCCTCGATCACACAGTCGAGTTGTCGCTTTCGCAGTACTTCCAGCACCGCGTCGACAGCCTGCAACACGGAGGGATCCTCCCCCCTGGTGACGATGGCGATGCGCTTGAACATGAGGCCTCTGCCGGAAAAACCCTAGCGTTGCGCACCTCGGCGGCTTCCGCAAGGCGCCCTGCCCTTTTGTTTTGCATGCACCCTTGTGCGGTGCTAGATTTTGGCCACTTTCCCATGCGTGTTGGTCGTATCCATGGCAGATAGCGCATTTCACGGACTCGAGCTGAACGAGCGCGCGCAGTTTCTGTTCAAGACGCTGGTGGAACGCTATATCGCGGACGGTCAGCCCGTGGGTTCCAGAACCCTCGCGCGCGACACCCGGCTCGAGCTCAGCCCCGCCACCATTCGCAATGTGATGGCGGATCTTGAGGATATGGGCCTGATTCGGTCCCCCCACACTTCGGCCGGGCGCATCCCCACCGTGCGGGGTTATCGCCTGTTCGTGGACTGCATGCTGACCTACCGGGCACCGCAGGCGGCCGAGATGCAGCGTCTGGTGGAAGGCGTGCGAAAGGAATCAGACGTGCGCCGTCTGCTCGAGAAAACCTCCAGCCTGCTGTCCGAAATCACCCGCTTTGCGGGGGTGGTGATGCTGCCCAAGCCCGAAAGCAAGCAGCTGCGCCAAGTGGAATTCCTGCCACTCAACGACAATCGCGTGCTGGTCATCCTGGTCATCAATGATCAGGAGGTCCAGAACCGCATCATCAAGACCGCGCGCCGTTACTCGGCCTCGGAACTCACCGAGGCCGCCAATTACCTGACAAGCGCCTTCACCGGACGTGACATCCGTCAGGTCAAGCGCGACCTGTTGGCGGAAATGAACGACACCCGGGACGAGATGAACCGCATGATGGCCACCGTCATCGACATGGCTCAACAGGTGTTCGTCGAGGAGGATTCAGCCAAGGATTATGTGCTGGCCGGGCAGACCAACCTGATGGATATCAACGAGTTGTCGGATCTCGACAAGCTCCGCAACCTGTTCGAAGCCTTCAACCGCAAGCGCGACATCCTGCATCTGCTGGATCAGGCTCTGAACGCCAATGGCGTGCAGATCTTCATCGGCGAAGAGGCGGGTTACCAAGCCTTCGATGACTGCAGCATCGTCACCTCCACCTACGGCGATGATGGCGAGGTGCTGGGAGTGCTGGGAGTCATTGGCCCCACCCGCATGTCCTACGAGCGCGTCATCCCAATCGTCGACCTCACCGCCAAGATGCTGACCTCGGCCTTGAATTCCCCGGCCTGAGCCCCAACCTCCCCAGTCTGTAAGCGTGACGCTGGGCCCGGTCCGGGTCCGGCACGCGCTGCCTCGCTCTTTTTGTCACCAGCACAAGGGTCCAGTCGTGAACGATGACACCACCCCGAACGAACAGCCGGACTCCGAGCCGGTCGCGGAAGCCGCGGAAACCCAGACGCCAGATCAGCAGATTGCACAGCTGTCCGAGGCCCTCGCGGCCCTGCAGGCGGAGATGGCCCGCAATCGTGACGAGGTCCTGCGGGCCCGGGCGGAGGTCGACAACGCCCGCAAGCGAGCCCAGCGCGATGTGGAGGCCGCGCACAAATACGGTGTCGAGCGTCTGGTCGAGGCCCTCATTCCCGTCAAGGACAGCATGGATCTCGGGCTGGATGCCGCGCGCACTGCCACTGATATCAGCAGCCTGCAGGAAGGCATGGCGCTCACGGCGCAGATGTTCCAGGCCGCGCTGGACAAGCTGTCAGTGGTCTCCGTTGATCCCACCGGCAGCCGTTTTGACCCCGAGAAGCACCAGGCCATGATGATGGAGGCAAGCAGCGCCGCCGAGCCCGGCACTGTGCTGCGCGTGCTCCAGAGAGGCTACACCCTGCACGAAAGGGTGATTCGTCCCGCCATGGTGGTGGTCGCCAAAGCCCCCGAGGGGACTTGATAAACCACCGACAGCCCCCATCTGACATTCCATCATCAATCCACGCCCTCCGGTCCCTTGGCGGTGTAACCGGACCTGGCCCAAGAAAGGTTTCAGCAACATGGCACGTATCATCGGTATCGATCTCGGGACCACCAATTCCTGCGTCGCCGTCCTCGAGGGCGGTCAGGCCAAGGTCATCGAGAACAGCGAAGGCGCACGAACCACGCCTTCCATCGTCGCTTTCTCCAACGACAACGAGGAGCTGGTCGGCCAGTCGGCCAAGCGCCAGGCGGTCACCAATCCGCAGAACACCCTCTTCGCGGTGAAGCGCCTCATCGGGCGCAAGTTCAAGGATGACGTCGTCCAGCGCGACAAGGGCATGGTCCCCTACAACATCGTCGCCGCCGACAATGGCGATGCCTGGGTGGAAGTCCGCGGTCGCAAGATGGCGCCGCCGGAAATCTCCGCGCGCGTGCTGATGAAGATGAAGAAGACCGCCGAGGATTATCTGGGCGAGGAAGTGACCGAAGCGGTCATCACCGTGCCGGCCTACTTCAATGATTCACAGCGCCAGGCCACCAAGGATGCCGGCAAGATCGCGGGTCTCGAGGTCAAGCGCATCATCAACGAACCGACGGCCGCTGCGCTCGCTTTCGGCATGGACAAGCGCGAAGGCGATTCCAAGATTGCGGTCTACGACCTCGGCGGCGGCACCTTCGACGTGTCGATCATCGAAATCGCGGAAGTGGATGGCGAGCACCAGTTCGAAGTGCTCTCCACCAACGGGGATACTTTCCTTGGCGGCGAGGATTTCGATCTGCGCCTCATCGAATTTCTCGCGGCGGAGTTCAAGAAGGAGCAGGGCATCGATCTGCACAATGATCCGCTTGCCCTGCAGCGCCTGAAGGAAGCGGCGGAGAAGGCCAAGATCGAGCTGTCCTCCAGCCAGCAAACCGACGTCAATCTGCCCTACATCACGGCGGATGCGACCGGCCCCAAGCACCTGAACATGAAGATCACCCGCAGCAAGCTCGAAGCGCTGGTGGAGGACCTGATCAAGCGCACGATGGAGCCCTGCCGCACCGCGCTGAAGGATGCCGGCCTGAAGCCCGGCGAGATCAACGACGTGATTCTGGTCGGTGGTCAGTCCCGCATGCCCAAGGTGCAGGAGATGGTGAAGGAGTTCTTCGGGCGTGAGCCGCGCAAGGACGTGAACCCGGACGAGGCCGTGGCCGTGGGTGCGGCAATCCAGGCCGGCGTGCTCGGTGGGGACGTGAAGGACGTGCTGCTGCTCGACGTCACTCCGCTGTCCCTGGGTATCGAAACCCTTGGTGGAGTCATGACCAAGCTCATCGAGAAGAACACCACCATCCCGACCAAGGCCAACCAGGTCTTCTCGACGGCGGATGACAACCAGACGGCCGTCACGGTGCACGTGCTGCAGGGTGAGCGCGAGCAGGCCAGCGCGAACAAGTCACTGGGTCGCTTCGACCTCAGCGACATTCCGCCTGCACCGCGCGGTGTGCCGCAAATCGAGGTCAATTTCGACATCGATGCCAACGGCATTCTCAATGTCTCGGCCAAGGACAAGGCCACTGGCAAGCAGCAGTCCATCGTCATCAAGGCTTCCAGCGGCCTGTCCGACGACGAGATTCAGCGCATGGTCAAGGACGCCGAGGCGCATGCCGAGGAAGACCGCAAGTTCCATGAACTGGTGAACGCCCGCAATCAGGCGGATGGGCTGCTGCATGCCACCCGCAAATCCCTGGAGGATCTGGGCGACAAGGTCGAAGAGGGCGAGCGCAAGGACATCGAGGCCGCGATGGAAGAACTGCGCAACGCGCTGAAGTCGGACGACAAGGACGACATCGAAGCCAAGACCGGCAAGTTAGGAGAGCTATCAGGTAAACTCGCCCAGCGCGCCTACCAGGCGGAGCAGGCGGCAGGGCAGTCCGAAGCCGCCGGCGCCGACCAGGGCAATGTGGTCGATGCCGACTTCGAGGAAGTGAAGGACAACAAGTAAACGAGTTGCCGGGGGTGACCCCGGCCGGTCGCATACGGCCCGGACGAGTCCCCGGATTCGTCGCGGGCCGCATTCGTATCAACACTGGACGAACAGGCTGATGGCCAAGCGGGATTACTACGAAGTACTGGGTGTCGAACGCGGCGCGAGCGAGGCTGAGCTCAAGAAAGCCTATCGTCGGCTGGCGATGAAATTCCATCCGGACCGCAATCCGGATGATGCCGCGGCGGAAGAGTCCTTCAAGGAAGCCAAGGAAGCTTTCGAGATTCTGAGCGATGCCCGCAAACGCCAGGCCTATGATCAATTCGGCCATGCTGGCGTTGACCCCTCGGCGGCCGCAGGAGCGGGTTTCGGGGGCGGGGCTGGCGGTGGCTTCAGCGACATCTTCGATTCCGTGTTCGGCGACATTTTCGGAGCCGGCGGGCGCCAGGGCGGCTCGCGCGCCTATCGTGGCTCGGATCTTCGCTACGACCTGGAGCTGAATCTGGAAGACGCGGTGCGCGGCACCGAAGTCAAGATCCGGGTCCCCACGCTCATCACCTGCGAAACCTGCGAAGGCAGTGGCAGCCGTTCTCGCGCGGCGCCGGAAACCTGCGGTACCTGCAACGGCGTCGGTCAGGTCCGGATGCAGCAGGGGTTCTTCTCCGTCCAGCAGACCTGTCCCGCCTGTCGCGGCAAGGGCAAAGCGGTCAAAGACCCGTGCGGCACCTGTCATGGCACCGGCAAGGTGCGCGGTAACAAGACCATCGCGGTGAAGGTACCCGGTGGCGTGGATACGGGAGACCGCATTCGCCTCGGCGGTGAGGGCGAAGCGGGTCAGAATGGTGGGCCGGCGGGAGATCTCTATGTGAATGTGGTGGTGCGCGAGCATGCCATCTTCACGCGCGAAGGCAGTGACCTGTATTCCGAAGTGCCCATAGACTTCGTCACGGCGGCGCTGGGGGGCGAGATCGAAGTCCCCACCCTCGAAGGCCGTGTAGTGCTCAAGATTCCGGCGGAAACCCAGAGCGGCAAGATGTTCCGCCTGCGCGGCAAGGGCGTGCGCTCGGTCCGGGGCGGCGCGGTGGGCGATCTCATCTGTCGCGCCATGGTGGAAACACCCGTCAACCTGACCAAGCAGCAGAAAGAACTCCTGAAGGCCTTTGGTGACTCGCTGGGCAAGGCCTCCGTGGAGCACAGTCCCCGTGCCAGTTCCTGGCTGGACGGGGTGAAGAAGTTCTTCGAAGACATGAAATTCGGCTGACCGAGGAAGCGCCCCATGACGACTGCCACCAATGTCGCCGTCAACGTCGCCATCACCGGGGCTGCCGGCCGCATGGGCCGCACTCTGGTGGAACTGGCGAGTCGCACTCCCGGCCTTGCCTTGAGCGCGGCGTTCGAGCGACCGGATGCACCGCAGATCGGCCTGGATGCCGGCCTTCTGACCGGCGCCGGTGCACTTGGTGTGTCTCTGATCTCCGGGGAAGATCTCTCGAAGGGCACTTTCGATGTGCTGGTGGATTTCACCGCCCCGGTTGTCAGCATGGCCAATGTCGCGCAGTGCCGCGCCCTGCAGCGAGCCATCGTGATCGGAACCACCGGCGTCGGCATGGACCGGGCCCGTCTCGAGGAGGCTGCACGCGACATTCCCATCGTCTGGGCTCCCAACATGAGCGTGGGGGTCAATCTTTGCTTCAAGTTGCTGGAACTTGCCGCACACGTGCTGGGTGACGAGGTGGACGTGGAAATCATCGAGGCCCACCACCGGCACAAGGTGGATGCCCCTTCCGGCACCGCGCTGCGCATGGGCGAGGTGGTGGCCAAGGCGCTGGACCGTGATCTCGCACAATGTGCTGTCTATGGACGGGAAGGCCAGACCGGCGCACGTGATCGCAAGACCATCGGCTTTGCGACCATCCGGGCCGGCGAGATCGTGGGTGATCACACAGTGCTGTTTGCGGGGGCCGGTGAACGGGTCGAAATCACTCACCGCGCGGAAAAGCGGGCGACCTTCGCCAGCGGCGCCCTGCGTGCGGCCCAGTGGCTGGCGCAGCAGCCCCCGGGGCTTTATGACATGCAGGACGTGCTCGGGTTGCGTGCCTGAGTTCACTCGCAATCCGCCGCAGGGCTTGAACCTCGGAAGGATTTGCGGACACTAAGTTTCTGGAACGCGGCACCCAGCCCGCGTGGAGCGTGGTGCATGGACCCTATCCCAGCCCCGGAGTCCGGGCTTGCAGAAAGCACTGAGGATGCCCGGGATGTGGCCGCCCTGGAGGCGGTGGTCCGCGGCAGCCGGGCCGATTTTGACCAGATGTACCGGCGCTACTACCCACGCCTGATGGATTTCCTCATTCGCGTGGTCAACCGCCGCGATCTCGCCGAGGAAGTCGTCAACGACACCATGTACACCGTATGGACCTCCGGCAGCGCATTCGCCGGCCGCTCCAAGGTTTCCACCTGGATCTTCGGCATCGCCTATCGCAAAGCCCTGAAGCGCCTGCTGCGCAACCGTCACGCAGGCCTTGAGTCCCTGGACGACACTCACGAACTCGTGGCGGAGGAGAACCCGCTGCATGAAGCGGATCTGGCTCAGCTCAAGAGCGCGCTGAATACGGCGCTGGCGCGCCTCTCCCCCGCCCATCGCAGCGTGGTCGAGCTGACCTACCTGCTCGATTATTCCTACGAAGAAATCGCCGACATCGTGGGTTGCCCGGTCAATACCGTGAAAACCCGCATGTTCCATGCGCGAGCCCACCTGCGCAGGCTGTTGGGTGCGCTCGCCTCGGCGCGCGGTTGATTCACCATGCAGCACGAACACCAGCCTTCCGATGGGGAGCTTCTGCACAGCGAGAGCTTCGCGCTCCTGCCTTGGTATGTGAATGGCACCTTGCCACGGGAGGAGCAGCATCTCGTCCGTGCGCATGCCGGGGAATGCCTGATCTGCCGGCGCGAGATACAGCTGCTCGAAACGCTTGCGAGCCATGCCCGCGCGGCGGGACAGGACGCCGAGTGCGAGGCAGCCCTGCAGCGGCTGACCAGGCGTATCGAACGCGTGCCGGCCGCCCCGAGAACTGTGCCTTGGATGGCGGCCGCGATCCTCGCACTGTCCACCTCCCTGCTGGCCTTGGCCGCAGACAATGCCCACCAGAGCACGGCATGGTTGCGCAATGCAGGCCATCTGATGCCTCCGCCGGACCTCGTCGAGATGGGTGGCTTGCCCCCGGGGCCGCAGGTCAACCTCATCTTCCACGATGACATCACCGAGCGGGAGCTGCGCTCCATCGTGCTCGCCGTTGGCGCCGCGGTGATCGAGGGCCCCACGCCCGACGGGCGTTACACCTTGGCGTTCCTGCGGCAAATGAGCCCGGGTGAATTGCTCGACGCCCTCAGGCAGTTGCGTTATTCCCGCCAAGTGCTTTACGCCGAGCCCGTCTTCAGCACCACCAAGGTGAGCGCCGCGCGATACTGGTAGGGGCGTCGGCTGAGGCTTGGCGATTGCGGCGACCGGGATGCGGTTGTTATGGTGGCCGCATGACAGACCTTCGCGCAGCGGTCATCGGGGTTGGATATCTGGGCAATTTCCACGTCCAGAAATACCTCAGCCTGCCCGGGACCCGGGTGGTTGGCGTGCTCGACACGGACTTGCCGCGTGCCAAGGAGATCGCGGAAAAGTACGGTATCCGGGCGTTCCCGGGCCTCGAAGCCCTGCTCGACGAGGTGGATCTCGTCTCCATCGTCACGCCGCCTGCCCACCACTATGACGCCGCGCAAAGATGTCTCATGCGTGGTCTGCACGTGCTGGTCGAGAAACCGGTCACCGCCACCGTGGACGAGGCGGAAGCCCTCGTCGCGCTCGCCCGGGAGCAGGGCGTGGTGTTCCAGGTCGGGCATCTGGAGCGCTTCAATCCCGCCGTGATTGCGGTGCGCCGCCGTCTGAGCAACCCCCATCGCATCGAGGCCAGGCGCCTGTCCCGTTTCCAGAAGCGCGGTACGGAAGTGGATGTGGTTCTCGACCTGATGATCCATGACATCGACATTGTCCTGTCCATGGTCGACAGCCCGGTGGACTCACTGCACGCTACGGGCTCGGTAGTGGTGTCGGGTGATATCGACGTCGCGCATGCCACCCTGCACTTTGCCAATGGCTGCGTGGCGGAACTCACCGCCAGTCGCGTCAATCGCGAGCCCGTGCGGGCCATGGAGATCTTCCAGCCCGGGGCTTGCATCTCGGTGGACTACCTGAACCACACCCTGCTGGTGAGCAATGCCTCGGGCCAGCCCGGCGTGCCCGAGATGAGCTTCGAGGAAGAGAGCCTCAATCGCACCGATGTACTGATGGACGAAATCCGCTCCTTCGTGAGCGCCGTCCGGCACGGCGAGGCACCCACGGTGTCCGGGGAGGACGGCAAGCGGGCGCTCGAGGTGGCGGTTGCCATCAGCCAGCAGATTCGGCGACAGCAGCGGGACCTGAAGGTTTCGGCAGGGGCTTGAGCCTCCTCAGCGGCGGCGTGCCGAACGCGGCAGGCTCTGCGGGTCCAACAGATTGATCTGCCCGTCGCGCTCCTCCAGGAGAGCGGCGACGAGAGCCTGACCCCGACAAGGGCCCGCAACACAATGACCATCCTCAGGGCGAAAACGCGCGTCATGAGTGGTGCATTGGAGATGCTGGCCCTCCGCGTCGAAGAAATCATCCGCCCGCCATTCCAGCCGCACCCCCGTGTGGGGACAGCTGTTCAGATAAGCCCTGATCTGCCCGTTTTCCCGCAGCACGATCAGGGGAATCGCACGTCCATCCCAAAAAACTTCAAACCCTCGGGCTCCGCGCTCGGGAACATCTTCAAGCGCGCACACTTTCAACGAATCATTCATGTCCAGGAGCTCCCTGCACGTGTTTCCGCACTTCCGTGGGGAAAAGGGGTCAAGTACAATGCACAAGGTTGGGTGGTGTGCATGCACGGGCACCGAGCCCCCGCTTCCAATCGATAACATCGGTCATGACACCAGCAATCCTAGCGCTCGCCGACGGGACGGTTTTTCACGGCTCGGCCATAGGTGCCCACGGCGCCTCAGTGGGCGAGGTGGTCTTCAATACGGCGATGACGGGCTATCAGGAAATCCTCACCGACCCATCCTACTCCCGACAACTCGTCACGCTTACCTACCCGCATATCGGCAACGTAGGGGTTAATCCCGGAGATGCCGAGGCGAATGGCGTTTTCGCTGCGGGACTCATCATTCGCGACAGTTCGGCCGCTGTCAGCAACTGGCGCGCCAGTGCATCACTCGAAGTCTACCTGCGCGAGCAGGGGGTGGTTGCCATCGCCGATATCGATACCCGCAAACTCACACGCCTGCTCCGCGACCAGGGCGCACAGAGTGGTTGCATAGTGGCTGGCCCGCACGCCACGGCAGCAGAGGCCATCGCCCGCGCCCGCGAGTTCCCCGGTCTGAAGGGCGCGGATCTCGCCAAGGTGGTCACGACGGGGCAGCACTACACCTGGCGCGAGGGCAGCTGGAAGCTGGCCATCGACGGCTATGAAACCGACGCCGGGTCACCCCAATGGCGGGTTGCAGCCTATGACTTCGGGGTGAAACACAACATCCTGCGACTGCTCGCGGATCGGGGTTGTGCCGTGGACGTGTACCCCGCCACCACACCGGCGGCCACCGTGCTCGCCACGCGACCTGATGGGATTTTCCTCTCCAATGGACCCGGCGATCCGGAACCCTGCACCTATGCCATCGAGGCCATCCGCGAGATCCTGGCCTCCGGCACGCCACTGTTCGGCATCTGTCTCGGGCACCAGCTGCTCGGCCTCGCGTGCGGCGCCCGCACGGTCAAGATGAAGTTCGGCCACCACGGAGCCAATCATCCCGTGCAGGATCTGCGCACCGGACAAGTGCTCATCACCAGCCAGAACCACGGCTTTGCGGTGGATGAGGCGAGCCTGCCCGAGTCGCTGATTGCGACCCATCGCTCGCTCTTTGATCGAACCCTGCAAGGCATTGCACACACCCGCGCGCCGGCTTTCAGCTTCCAGGGACATCCCGAGGGCAGCCCGGGGCCGCATGATGTGCAGCCGCTCTTCGACCAGTTCATCGACCTGATGCGTCGACACCGCAACGCCTGAACGCGAGTCCCTGACAGCCATGCCCAAACGCAAAGACATTCAGAGCATCCTCATCCTGGGCGCCGGGCCCATCGTCATCGGCCAGGCCTGCGAGTTCGATTACTCGGGCACCCAGGCCTGTCGCGCGCTGCGCCAGGAGGGCTACCGCATCGTGCTGGTGAACTCCAATCCGGCCACCATCATGACGGACCCCGAAACCGCCGATGCGACCTACATCGAACCCGTGCGCTGGGAGACAGTGGCGAAAATCATCGAGGCGGAACGCCCCGATGCGCTGCTGCCGACCATGGGTGGGCAGACTGCACTGAACTGCGCACTGGACCTGGCCCGCGAGGGCGTGCTGGAAAAATTCAACGTCAAGCTCATCGGTGCGGCGGAACGCGCGATCGAGATGGCGGAAGACCGCGAACAGTTCCGCCAGGCCATGACCCGCATCGGGCTGGCTACGCCGGCTGCAGCCGTGATCCATACCTTGGAAGAGGCCGAGAAAGCGCAGGTGGCCCTCGGCTTCCCCGTGATCATCCGGCCCTCCTTCACCTTGGGCGGCACTGGCGGCGGCATTGCCTACAACCGCGAGGAATTTTCCGAAATCGTCACCCGTGGGCTGGATGCCTCGCCGGTGCACGAAGTTCTGGTCGAGGAATCGGTCCTCGGCTGGAAAGAGTACGAAATGGAGGTCGTGCGCGACCGCAACGACAACTGCATCATCATCTGCGCGATCGAGAACCTAGACCCCATGGGAATCCACACGGGCGACTCGATCACCGTGGCGCCGGCACAGACGCTCACCGACAAGGAATACCAGATCATGCGCAACGCATCCCTGGCGGTGCTGCGCGAGATCGGGGTGGAGACCGGCGGTTCCAATGTGCAGTTCGCGATCAATCCACAGGATGGTCGCATGGTCGTCATCGAGATGAATCCGCGCGTGTCGCGCTCTTCCGCCTTGGCTTCCAAGGCCACCGGCTTCCCGATTGCCAAGGTCGCAGCGAAACTCGCCGTGGGCTATACCTTGGACGAACTCGCCAACGAGATCACCGGCGGTGCCACGCCGGCGTCCTTCGAACCGACCATCGACTACGTGGTCACCAAGATTCCGCGTTTCACTTTCGAGAAGTTCCCACAGGCGGTCGACCGGCTCACCACCCAGATGAAATCGGTGGGTGAGGTCATGGCGATCGGACGAACCTTCCAGGAATCTTTCCAGAAGGCCCTGCGCGGTCTTGAAACCGGTGCGACCGGCCTCGATGAGAAACTCCACGGCGATGCCACGAGCGAGCGCGGCAAACTGGTGCGCGAGATGACCCAGGCGGGTTCCGAACGTATCTGGTACGTGGGTGATGCCTTCCGGCATGGCATGTCGCTGGAAGAAGTCTTTGAAGCCACCCATATCGATCGCTGGTTCCTGGTGCAGATCGAGGACCTCATCCGGGAGGAGGCAGCCGTCAAAGCCAGCTCACTGGCCGCACTCGATGCCGCGACTGTCCGCCGACTGAAGCGCAAGGGCTTCTCGGATGCCCGTCTTGCCAAACTGCTGGGCGTGCCGGAAGCCGCCTTCCGCACCCATCGCCACGCGCTCGATATTCGCCCGGTCTACAAACGGGTCGATTCCTGCGCGGCTGAATTCGACGCCACCACGGCCTACATGTACTCCACCTACGAAGACGAGTGCGAGGCAAGGCCGAGTGATCGCAAGAAAGTGATCGTGCTGGGTGGAGGACCCAACCGGATAGGGCAGGGCATCGAGTTCGACTACTGCTGCGTGCAGGCGTCGCTCGCGATCCGCGCCGCGGGCCTCGAAGCCATCATGATCAACTGCAACCCGGAGACCGTCTCCACCGATTACGACACCTCGGATCGCCTGTACTTCGAGCCCCTGACCCTGGAAGACGTACTCGAGATTTGCGCGATAGAGAAGCCTTTCGGCGTCATCGTCCAGTTTGGTGGCCAGACACCCTTGAAACTGTCCCGCGCCTTGGCCGAGGCGGGTGTCCCGATTGTTGGTACCTCGCCCGATTCCATCGACCTTGCCGAGGATCGCGAGCGGTTCCAGAAATTTCTGGCCGAGGTGGGATTGCGCCAGCCCCCCAATCGCACCGCGCGTTCGCCAGAGGCGGCGCTCGCTGCAGCAGCAGAAATCGGCTACCCGCTGGTTGTGCGCCCCTCCTATGTGCTCGGCGGGCGCGCGATGGAAATCGTGTACAACGAAACCCAGCTCGCCCAGTACATGCGCCAGGCCGTCGCTGTCTCCAATGATTCGCCGGTGTTGCTCGACCACTTTCTTGACCACGCGATCGAGGTGGATGTCGACGCCCTGTGTGATGGCCAGAAAGTGCTCATCGGCGGCGTGATGGAGCACATCGAACAGGCGGGCATCCATTCCGGGGATTCCGCCTGCGCACTGCCGCCACACACACTTTCAGCGGAAATCCAGGCGGAGCTCAGCCGTCAGGTGGAAGTGATGGCGAAAGGTCTCGGGGTGGTGGGGCTCATGAACACCCAGTTCGCCATCCAGGGTGATCAGATCTACGTGCTCGAGGTCAATCCGCGGGCCTCGCGTACCGTGCCCTTCGTATCCAAGGCGATAGGACTGTCGCTCGCGCGAATCGCCGCCCTGTGCATGATTGAGCAATCCTTGGAGGCGCAAGGCAGCCCGGTGGCACGCGTGCCGGAGTATTTCTCGGTCAAGGAAGCCGTGTTCCCCTTCGTGAAGTTCCCCGGCGTCGATCCCTTGCTCGGGCCGGAAATGAAGTCGACCGGCGAAGTGATGGGCATTGGCGCAACCTTCGGCGAGGCGTTTGCCAAATCACAGCAGGGCGCCGGCATGACGCTCCCGGTGGGTGGCACGGCCTTCATCAGTGTGCGCGAGCGCGACAAGGCGCAGTCCACGCGCCTCGCCCGCGAGCTCGCGGAGGCCGGCTTCAACATCATTGCCACCCGCGGGACGGCGCGGGCCTTGCAGGATGCGGGAATCGCTTGCCAGGCGGTCAACAAGGTCCTTGAAGGACAGCCCCACATCGTGGATCTCATCAAGAACGGGGGCGTCGATTTCATTATCAACACCACCGAGGGTGAGCTCGCGATTGCCGATTCCTTTGCCATTCGCCGCAGTGCCCTGCAGCACAAGATTGCCTACACTACGACGATGGCGGGCGCGACCGCAGCGGTGATGGCTCTTGCCGCGCCCAGGGAGGAGCAGGTACGCAGGCTCCAGCAGCTGCACAAGGAATTGGAACAATGAGCAAATCACCCATGACAGTGGTGGGCGCGCAACGGCTGCGCGAGGAACTGCACAGGCTGAAGACGGTTGAGCGTCCGCGCATCACCAACGCTATTGCGGAAGCCCGCGCGCTCGGTGATCTCAAGGAAAATGCGGAATACCACGCCGCGCGCGAACAGCAGAGCTTTTCCGAGGGAAGGATTGCCGAGATCGAAGGCAAACTCGCGAACGCCGAGATCATCGATGTCACCAAGGTCAACGCCAACGGGCGGGTGGTCTTCGGGGCGACGGTCAAGCTGCTCAACCTCAATACCGAGGACGAGGTTGCCTACCGCATAGTGGGCGAGGACGAGGCGGACATCAAAGCCGGTCTCGTGTCTATCAATTCTCCCGTGGCACGCGGTCTCATCGGCAAGCAGGCGGGTGACGAAGTCACCATCCAGGTTCCGAATGGAGTCGCCGAGTACGAGATACTCTCGGTCGAGTACGTCTGAGCGCGTAGCGCGCCGGACCCACCCGGACCCCTCATGTCCCGCCGCAGCTCCAGCAACCGCTGGTACCAGAAGCAATCCTCTGACCCCTTCGTGAAGCGCCGCGAGCAGGCTGGCCTGCGCTCGCGTGCCGCGTTCAAGCTGGAGGAGCTGCTGGCGCGTGACCGCTTGCTGAAGTCCGGCCAGGTGGTGCTCGATCTGGGCGCAACCCCGGGTGGATGGAGCCAGGTGGTCGCGCCCATGGTCGGGCCTCAGGGTCTGGTGGTGGCGGTCGATATCCTGCCCATGGAGCCCCTGTCCGGCGTGACCTTCATCCGCGGGGATGCCACTGAGGCGCAGGTTGAGGAGGAGATCCGCGCTGCGCTGGCCGGGCGGGCCGTGGACCTTGTGATTTCGGACATGGCCCCCAATCTCACGGGAATACGCGCCGTGGATGAGGCGCGGTCGGTGCTGCTGGCCGAACAGGTCCTGCATCTCGCGCAGAACTTTCTGCGTGATGGCGGGACTATGATCATCAAGCTCTTCCAGCACAACGACACCGAGGTCTTTGTGCGCGAAGCGCGGCAGCACTTCGCGGCCGTTGCCCGACGCAAGCCGGCGGCCTCCCGCAGCCAGTCGCGGGAGTTCTACCTGGTGGCGGCCGGATTTCGGCTATAGTGGGCCACGCTGGGAAGCACGATCGTCATCCCTGAACCGTTGCCAGACCGCAACGAGAGGATTAGGTAACACAATGGCAAGAAATCTCGCGCTGTGGGCCGTCATCGCACTGGTGCTCATGCTGGTATTCCAGAACTTCGCGCCGCGCCACGGCGTGACCCGCCCGCTGGACTACTCGGATTTCGTCTCTTCCGTCAAAAGCGGCCAGGTCTCGCGGGTGACCCTCGACGGCCAGGCCATCGAGATGGAACTCCAGGACGGGTCCCGGCTTTTCACCTACAGCCCCGAAACCGACAACGGCGCGCTGATCGGCCTGCTGCTCGACAACAAGGTGCGCATCGAGGCCCAGCCACCGGCACGTCAGGGTCTGCTGATGCAGATCTTCATTTCCTGGTTCCCGTTCCTGCTGCTCATCGGAGTGTGGGTCTACCTCATGCGTCAGATGCAGGGCGGCGGCGGTGGTCGCGGTGCCCTGTCCTTCGGCAAGAGCCGGGCCCGCATGCTGAGCGAGGATCAGGTCCGCATCACCTTCAATGATGTGGCGGGCGTGGAAGAAGCCAAGGAGGAAGTGAAGGAGCTGGTCGACTTCCTGCGTGATCCCGGCAAATTCCAGAAGCTCGGTGGCAAGATTCCGCGTGGCGTGCTGATGGTGGGGCCGCCTGGCACCGGCAAGACGCTGCTCGCCAAGGCCATCGCGGGTGAGGCCAAGGTGCCGTTCTTCACCATCTCCGGCTCCGACTTCGTCGAGATGTTCGTGGGCGTGGGTGCTTCCCGCGTACGCGACATGTTCGCGCAGGCGAAGAAACACGCGCCCTGCATCATCTTCATCGACGAAATCGACGCGGTCGGGCGCCATCGTGGCGCCGGCCTTGGCGGCGGCCATGACGAGCGCGAACAGACCCTGAACCAGTTGTTGGTGGAAATGGATGGCTTCGAGGGCAATGAAGGCATCATCGTCATTGCCGCAACCAACCGACCCGATGTGCTCGACCCGGCACTGCTGCGACCCGGCCGCTTCGACCGCCAGGTCGTCGTGCCGCTGCCCGATGTGCGCGGTCGCGAGCAGATCCTGCGCGTCCACATGCGCAAGGTCCCGATCGCCGACGACGTGAAGCCCGGGATCCTCGCGCGCGGCACGCCGGGCTTCTCTGGGGCCGATCTCGCCAACCTTGTCAACGAGGCTGCGCTCTTCGCGGCCCGCAGCAACAAGCGCTTGGTGGGCATGGAGGAGTTCGAGCGCGCCAAGGACAAGATCATGATGGGTACGGAGCGCCGCTCCATGGTGATGAGCGAATCCGAGAAGAAGCTCACTGCCTACCACGAAGCGGGCCACGCCATCGTCGGCCGCAGCGTGCCTTCGCACGACCCGGTCTACAAGGTCACCATCATCCCGCGTGGCCGCGCCTTGGGCGTGACCATGTTCCTGCCCGAGGAAGACCGGCTCAGCTACAGCAAGGAGCGCCTCGAAAGCCAGATCGCGAGCCTCTTCGGCGGACGCCTCGCCGAGGAAATCGTTTTCGGCAAGGACATGGTTACCACGGGTGCTTCCAACGACATCGAACGCGTGACGGACATCGCGCGCAACATGGTCACCCGCTGGGGCCTTTCCGAGCGCCTCGGCCCCATGACCTACAGCGATGACGAGGGCGAGGTTTTCCTCGGCCACTCGGTCACCCAGCACAAGATGGTCTCGGACAGCACGGCCAGCGTGATCGACGAGGAAGTGCGCAGCATCATCGATCGCAACTACGGGCGTGCCCGCTCCATCCTGCTCGGCAATCTGGAAAAGCTGCACTCCATGGCTGACGCGCTGGTGAAGTACGAGACACTCGACAGCGACCAAATCGACGACATCATGGAGGGCCGGGTCCCGCGTGCCCCGCAGGGCTGGGATGATGAGGGTCGCGGCAGCACACCAGGCGCTTCTTCGGCGCCGCCGGCGGCTGATGCAGCGGGCGGACAGGAAGGTCCCATCGGCGGGCCGGCGCCCAGTCAGGGCTGAGGCTGCCAGTCACGAGGGCCGCGGGGGCGGCTCTCGCCGCGAGGGGGGAGATGAGATGGCATCAGCCACACGCAGGTATTTCGGCACGGACGGCATTCGGGGCAAGGTGGGTGAAGCCCCGATCACGCCCGATTTCGTCATGAAGCTCGGCGGTGCCGCCGGGCGCGTGCTCTCACACGGCTGCAGCACCCGTCCCAAGGTCCTCATCGGCAAGGACACCCGAGTCTCCGGCTATATGTTCGAATCCGCACTGGAGGCGGGTCTTTCCGCAGCCGGCGTGGACATCCACCTGCTGGGTCCCATGCCCACGCCCGGCATTGCCTATCTCACTCGGACTTTCCACGCCAACGCAGGGATTGTCATCAGCGCCTCGCACAATGGTTTCGAGGACAACGGCATCAAGTTCTTCTCGGCCACGGGACACAAGCTTCCGGATGAGGTCGAGGCCCGCATCGAGGCGGAGCTCGAGGCGCCGCTGAAAACCGTCACTTCGCGCGAGCTGGGCAAGGCGCATCGGGTGACAGATGCGGCTGGACGCTATATCGAATTCTGCAAAAGCACCCTCGGCATCAGTTCAACACTGCAGGGTCTGAAGGTGGTGGTGGACTGCGCCCATGGCGCGACCTACCACATCGCACCCGCCGTGCTGGAGGAGCTGGGTGCTGAAGTCAGCGTGATCGGCAACCGGCCGGACGGGTTCAACATCAATGCCGGCTTCGGTGCGACGGCACCCGAAGCCCTGCGACAGGCGGTGCTTGCGGCAGGCGCCGATGTGGGCATTGCGCTCGACGGCGACGGCGACAGGCTCATCATGGTCGATGCCCAAGGCGAGATCGTCGATGGCGACGAGATCACCTATGTGGTCGCGCGCCACCGCCAGCGTCTCGACCGCCTGCAGGGTGCGGTGGTTGGCACCCACATGAGCAACCTGGGCCTCGAACTCGCCCTGCGCGAAGCGGGGCTCGAACTGGTTCGCGCCAAGGTCGGTGATCGCTACATCATGGAGATCCTGACCGCGCGCGGCTGGACGCTCGGTGGAGAGTCCTCAGGCCACATCATCTGCCTCGATCTCACCACCACCGGCGATGGAATCATCTCGGCGCTGCAGGTGCTGGAGGCCATGATCCACTCGGGACGCACACTTGCGGAACTCAAGCAGGGCATGACCAAGCTGCCACAGGTGCTGGTCAATGTGCGTCTCCCACGGCGCGAGGACATCATGGGTCACGCAGGTGTGATGCGCGGCGTGCGCGCGGCGGAAACGCGTCTGGGTGATGCGGGCCGGGTGTTGCTGCGACCTTCCGGCACGGAGCCGGTGGTGCGGGTGATGGCCGAAGGCCAGGATGCGACGCTCGTGCACGAAGTCGTGCACGAGCTTGCCGAGGTTGTCCGCGCGGCGCTCGCCTGAGGCCTCCGCGTCTTCAGATATTCCGCAACAGTTCGTTGATGCCGACCTTCTCGCGGGTGCGGGCATCCACCCGCTTGACGATCACGGCGCAGTACAGGCTGTGGCTGCCATCCGCAGCCGGCAGATTCCCCGAGACCACCACTGAGCCCGGAGGCACGCGACCGTAGCTCACCTCCCCGGTGGCGCGATCGTAAATCCGGGTGCTCTGGCCGATGTACACGCCCATCGAGACCACCGAACCCTCACCGACGATCACGCCCTCCACGATTTCCGAGCGGGCCCCGATGAAGCAGTTGTCCTCGATGATGGTGGGCGAGGCCTGCAAGGGTTCCAGCACGCCGCCGATACCGACGCCACCGGACAGGTGCACGTTCTTGCCAATCTGCGCGCAGGAACCCACCGTTGCCCAAGTGTCCACCATGGTGCCGTTGTCGACGAAAGCGCCGATGTTGACGTAGCTCGGCATCAGCACCACGCCGCTGCCGATGAAGCACCCGCGCCGCACGGTGGCCGGCGGCACCACCCGCGCACCGATGCGCCGGAAGTCGGCATCGGACATCCCGGCAAACTTGAGCGGCACCTTGTCGAAATAACGCGTGTTGCCAGCCTCCATCACCTGGTTGTCATGCAGCCTGAATGACAGCAGCACCGCCTTCTTTGCCCATTCATGCACATGCCAGGTGTCGCCACGCTTTTCGGCCACCCGCAGGGTTCCGGCCTCGAGACGCGCGAGGGTTTCCTCGACGGCCGCGCGTTCGCCGTCCGCGGCCGTGGCCGGGGTGAGCTCCGCGCGGCGTTCGAAGGCGTCGTTGATGATGTTTTCAAGATCCTGCATGGGAGCTCCTGTTCAAAGTTTCTGCATGACATTGCGAATGCGGTGAGCGGCCTCGACGCAGCTGGCCTGTTCGGCCACCAGCGCGATGCGCAGGCGATTGCGCCCGGGATTGTGGCCATCCACCGTGCGCGCCAGGAACTGGCCGGGCAGGGTGGTCACGTTGGCCTCGCGGATGAGCAAACGGCACATCTCGAGATCATCGATGGGGAATTCCGGCCACAGGTAGAACCCTCCGGCCGGCAAGGTGAGCGGCAGGCAGTCCCCGAGAATCTCGGCCATCGCGGCGAATTTGGCGCGGTAGAACGCGCGATTCTCGATGACATGCGCGTCATCGCGCCAGGCGGCGACGCTGGCCGCCTGCACGTGAAGGGGCATGGCCGAGCCGTGGTAGGTCCGGTACTTCAGGAAGCTCGCGATGAGTGCGGGATCGCCGGCCACGAAGCCCGAGCGCAAGCCGGGGGCATTGGAACGCTTGGACAGGCTGTGCATCACCAGGCAACGACTGAAGTCGTGCCGCCCACTGTGCCAGGCCGCCTCCAGCAAGCCCGGCGGCGGGCAGGACTCATCCAGATAAAGCTCGGAATAGCATTCATCCGAGACCACCGCGAAATCGTGGCGGTCGGCCAGATCAAGCAGTGCCACCATGCGCTCCCGGGACATCACGGACCCGGCAGGGTTGGAGGGCGTGCAGAGGTACATGAGGGCGCAGCGATCAAGCAAGGCGGGAGCCAGAGCCTCGAAATCGGGCAGAAAGTCCCGATGGGCCGGACAGGGCATGAAGACCGGCTCCGCCCCCGCGAGCAACGCCGCGCCTTCGTAGATCTGGTAGAAGGGATTCGGCATCAGCACTGCGTCCCGCGCCGCATTGCGTGGCACAAGGGTCTGGGCGATGGCAAACAGAGCCTCGCGCGTGCCATTCACCGGCAGGACCATCCGCTCGGGGTCCACTGCATCAGCGGGGAGGCCAAAACGCCGTGCCAGCCAGTTGGAAATGGTTTCGCGCAGGGGCGCTACCCCCTTCGTTGCGGGGTACTTGGCCGTGCCAGCCAGTGCGCCGACCAGTGCCTCATGCACCAGCGTTGGCGTGGGGTGCTGGGGTTCCCCGATCGACAGGTTGATCGGCGATAGGGCGTGGGTGTGGGGCAGGTCCTTGCGCAGCGCCGCGAGGCGCTCGAAAGGGTACGGCTGGAGTCGGGAGAGACCGGGATTCATGCAGGGCGGCCGGGTGTAATTGCGGCGCACAGTATAGGGAATGCGACTGGCGGGCGGCATCGGTATCGCAGTGCCGCACGATTGAGCTATCCTTTGCGGCCTTTTTTCCCGGGCTTGGAAGCAGGTACATGTCGCACAAGATTCTTCTCCTGGCAGGTGATGGCATCGGGCCGGAAATCGTGGGTGCCGCCACCGGAGTGCTCGATGCCTTGCGCACGCGCTTCGGCCTGGACGCCGAGGTGGAGAATGCGCTCATGGGGGGCTGCGCGGTGGATGCCACCGGCGATCCGCTTCCCGAAGCGACCTTGGCGCTGGCGCGGGCCTCCGACGCCATCCTGCTCGGCGCGGTGGGCGGACCCAAATGGGATGCCATCGAGCGCGATCGCCGTCCGGAGCGGGGGCTCCTCAGGCTGCGCTCCGGCCTCGACCTGTTCTGCAATCTGCGCCCCGCCATGCTGTATCCGGCGCTGGCCGCCGCCTCCACGCTCCGGCCGGAAGTGGTGGAGGGCCTTGACCTCATGATCATCCGCGAGCTCACCGGGGACATCTACTTCGGTAAACCTCGGGGCATCGAGACCAACGCCCAGGGTGAGCGTTTCGGTTACAACACCATGATCTACACGGAGCGCGAGATCAGGCGCATTGCGCACTCCGCATTCCGTGCCGCATTGCTGCGTGGGCGCAAGGTGTGTTCGGTGGACAAGGCGAATGTGCTCGAGGCCACCGAATTCTGGCGCGAGATCGTGACCGATGTGGCTCGCGAATACCCCGATGTGACGCTCACCCACATGTACGTGGACAACGCTGCCATGCAGCTGGTGCGGGCGCCGAAGCAGTTCGATGTCATGGTCACCGGCAACATCTTCGGCGACATTCTTTCGGACCTCGCCTCCATGCTCACGGGGTCCATTGGCATGCTGCCCTCGGCCTCTCTCAATGCCGACAACAAGGGCATGTTCGAGCCCATTCATGGCTCGGCACCGGATATCGCAGGCCGTGATGTCGCCAATCCGCTGGCGACCATCCTCTCGCTGGCGATGATGTTGCGCTACTCCCTTGGCGAGGCAGCCCAAGCGGAACGGGTCGAACAGGCAGTGTCTCGCGTGCTCGCCGACGGTTACCGCACGGCAGACATCCACGCCCCCGGCACGCAACTGGTGGGAACCCGGGAGATGGGCAGCAAGGTCGTGGCAGCGCTCGGCGGCTGATTACCAGGAAATCCGCAAGATGAGCAGAAAATTCAATGTGGCGGTGGTGGGTGCAACCGGTGCGGTGGGCGAGACCATACTCTCCATCCTCGAACAGCGCCGGTTTCCCGTCGACAAGGTCTATGCGGTTGCCAGCGAGCGCTCGGCGGGGATGCGAATCCCCTTCGCCGGGACCCACCTGCAGGTACAGGATTTGAACACCTTTGATTTCAGCGGTGTGCAGATTGGTCTGTTCTCGCCTGGCGCCTCGGTGTCCAAGGTGTTTGCGCCCAAGGCTGCCGAAGCCGGGTGCGTGGTGATCGACAACACCTCCCAGTTCCGTTACGACGACGACATCCCGCTGGTAGTGCCAGAGGTCAATCCGGCCGCAATCGCCGACTATCGTAACCGGGGCATCATCGCCAACCCGAATTGCTCCACCATCCAGATGCTGGTGGCATTGAAGCCCATCCACGTTGCGGTGGGGATCACCCGCATCAACGTGTGCACCTATCAGGCGGTGTCGGGGACCGGCAAGGAAGCGATCGAGGAGCTGGCGCAGCAGACCGCCGCCTTGCTGAATGCCAAACCCATAGAGGCCAAGGTCTACCCCAAGCAGATAGCCTTCAACTGCCTGCCCCACATCGACGTCTTCCAGGACAACGGCTACACCAAGGAAGAGATGAAGATGGTGTGGGAGACGCGCAAGATCATGGGGGATGACAGCATCCAGGTGAACCCCACCACGGTCCGGGTACCGGTGTTCTTCGGCCACTCCGAGGCGGTGCATATCGAAACCCGCGACAAGATCACGGCCGAAGCCGCCCGTGCCCTGCTCGAGAGGGCGCCGGGCGTGAAGGTGCTCGATACCCGCCAGGATGGCGGCTACCCCACTGCGGTCACCGAAGCCGCACACGCCGACGCCGTGTTTGTCGGGCGTATCCGTGAGGACATCTCCCACCCGCGTGGATTGAACCTGTGGGTGGTGGCCGACAATGTGCGCAAGGGGGCTGCACTCAACAGCGTGCAGATCGCGGAAGTGTTGGTACGCGACTATTTGTAAGTTAAAGTTGAAGCTGGTTCGCAAGCGCGTGGATGGCCGGCGGTGCCCGGAATCGGGTGCTTCGGCCCACGCGTGCAGCGCGTCACCGGGGGGCAGCCTCCCTCAAGCCACGCCTGATCATAGGAAGCGCAGCATGCGACGGATGAGAGCCGTTGTCCTGGTCCTGACGGCTTTGCTGAGTCCCTTGGCCATGGCCCTGGGACTCGGGGCTCTCGAAACCCGTTCCTCGCTCAACGAACCCTTCGAAGCGCGTATCTCCTTCACCGGCAGCTCGGTCAAGGACTTCGACACCCTCAAGGCGCGCCTCGCCGACACGACGCAGTTCGCCCGGGCCGGCATCCCACGCGAATCCGTGTTGCTCATGCTCCGTTTCGAGGTGGTGGCGGATGAGCCGGGCGCCGAGTATCTGCGAATCCGCAGCCTCGACCCCGTGCGTGAGCCCTATCTCAATTTCCTCATCGAGCTCGATTGGGCCAACGGCCGTATCGTGCGCGAGTACACGGTCCTGCTGGATCCCCCCGAATATGCACAAGGTCGTCCGGCGGGAGTGGCTGCCCCGGTCACGGCCGCCGGGCCTGCGTTGGTTGCCGCGCTGCCTGCATCCGCCACTGTGGCCGCCACGCCGGCGCCTGCGGCCCTGCCCGCGCCAACCTCCCCGAGCACCCCTGCAGTGGCCCCACCGGCTGACGCCGCCACGGGCCAGATCACCGTGCCGCCCGGCGCCACCGCGTGGGAGCTCGCACTGGATTACCGACCGGATCGCACGGTGAGTGTGCACCTGATGATAATGGCGCTGGTGCGCGCCAATCCCGAGGCGTTCGTCGGCGGAAACGTGAATCGTCTGCGGCGGGGTGTGGTCCTGCGCCTGCCCGAGCCGGCGGAAATTTCCGCGCTGGATCGGCCCGCTGCAACTGCGGAATTCGAGCGTCAGGCCGAGGCCTGGCAGGCCCTGCGCCAGCAGCAGGCAACGCCGGTCCCGGTACCCGCGGCCACGCCAGAGTCCGCGGTGGCCGCGACGGCACCTGCAGAGTCCACCACTCCTGCCGAGCCGACTGCAGGCGACGCAGACACCGAAGTGGCAGACCTCGAGGCCATCATCGAGGAGGCCGTAGAGGAATCTGTTGAGGAAGCTGCGGCCGATGCAGCGAAGGAGGCGGCCTCCGCGGACGTTGCGACCGACGCCGCCCTGGCTGCGGACGAGACGGCGCAGACCCCGCCCGATGCGCTGGAGGACGCGCTGGAGCGCGAGGCACGGCTTGAACTCTCGGCCCCCGAGACACAAGAGGCCAGCGAGGCGCCCGGCAATGATGCGGAGGGGACTGCTGACCCCGCGCTCGCCATGGAAAGCGCGGATGTGAGTGCCCGCGAGAATGCGGAGCTGGAGGCGAGGCTCACCGAGGCGGAACAGATCATCGATCTCCTCCAGCGCCAGCTGAAGGTCAAGGACGAGGAACTGGCCGCGCTTCAGGCCAAGGCAGAACGCGCCCGCGCCGCGCCGCCGCCCGAACCCGAGACGGTTGGAATGCTGGACAGCCTGGTCCCGGAGGCTCTGCGCGATGCCTTGCCCGGCGGTGCTGCCACGGTCGTCGGCATCCTTGTCCTGCTGATAGTGCTGCCTGCCTTGCTGATCCAGCGCGCGGCCGCCAGCCGACGGACCTTGAGCCTGCCCGCACCGGGTGGCCACCCGGTCCAGACATCGCTGGAGCCTGAAATCCCGGAAATCGATCTTTCGCTGGATCAAACCCGTGCGGAGGCCGCGCGGGGGTCGCTGGCGGATCTGGCCGATGAGCTCGACCTCTCTCTGGAAGATACCTCAGAGTTTCCCCCCACCGGCGGTTATCCCGAGACGACGCTACCGGCGCCCGAAACCACCGTGGGAGAATCCCTCGCCGACATCACGCGTTCCATGGAAGCCTCCATCGCAAGCCTTGACGTGGACGATGAGGGCGACAGCGTGCTGAGCTTGTCGCTGGAGCCTGACGAAGAGGGCGGTGATATCGAACTCGACTTCACCTTGGGCGATGCGGGTTCCTCGCCCATGGTCGACACCATGGCGCTGGATCCGGACGCCCTGCGCAAATCCGCCGAGGCGCGCAATCGGGCCGAACTCGCCCTGCAGGGCGAGGAAGAGGAAAGCAGCCCCCTGCACCAGACCGATACCAAGCTCAATCTTGCACGCGCCTACATCGAACTCGGGGATGCCGACGGTGCCCGTCAGATACTTGAAGAGGTATTGCAGACAGGCAACGCCACGCAGCTGGAAGAAGCGCGTCGCCTGATGACGCAAATCGCCTGAGAGCCGGCCGGAGCGCCCGCCCGGGCGGCTGGCGAGAGCAATGAAGATCGCCCCTAAGATCGCCTTGGGTCTTGAATACGACGGCGCAGCCTTCAGCGGCTGGCAGACCCAGCGCCACGCACGCACGGTGCAGGCCTGTCTGGAAGAAGCGCTGTCCAAGGTCGCGGATCATCCGGTCACGACCTGGTGTGCCGGCCGCACAGACGCCGGTGTCCATGCCACGGGCCAGGTTGTTCACTTCGAGACCCATGCAGTGCGCAGCCTGCGGTCGTGGGTGCTCGGGACCAATGCCAACCTGCCACGGGAAGTGGCGGTACGCTGGGCGGTCGAAGTCCCGCAGGATTTCAACGCGCGCTTTTCCGCGACTGCGCGCGCTTACCGGTATGTCATCCTGAACCAGCCGACCCGAGTCGCCCTGTGGGCACGCCGTGCAACCTGGGAGCTCAAGCCGCTCGATGCCGCGCGCATGAATACTGCCGCGCAGGCGCTGGTGGGCGAGCACGATTTTTCAAGCTTCCGAGCTGCGGGCTGCCAGGCCAGTCATCCCGTCCGCACCGTGCACCGCATCGCCATACGTCGGGAGGACAGCAAGGTGATACTCGATGTGGAAGCAAACGCCTTCCTGCAGCATATGGTGCGCAACCTCACCGGTGCGCTGCTCGAAATCGGACGGGGCGAACGCCCGGTAGACTGGATCGACGCCCTGCTGGCGGCGCGGGACCGCACCCGGGCTGGCGTGACAGCGCCCCCGGACGGGCTCTATCTCATCCGCGTGGAGTATCCCCCGCACTTCGGAATCCCGACCTCGGATTCGAGCGGCCTTGCGCCATGAGGCCGGTGCTTGCTGTACCCATTCCTTGCCCGGGTGGATAATCGTCAGCCCCGGCGCACGACGCCGCCACCATTGCCAAAATCCAAGCGCCATGCCACGAGTCCGGATCAAGATCTGCGGGATTACCCGGCTGGATGACGCGCTCGCCGCGGTGGAGGCGGGCGTGGATGCGCTGGGCTTCGTGTTCTATCCGCCGAGCCCACGCTATCTCACCGCTCAGGCGGCGGGGCGCATCATCGAACGCCTGCCGCCGTTCATCAGCACGGTTGGGCTGTTCGTCGACGCCGAGGGGGCGCTCATGCGTGCGCAGGTGGAGGAGTCCGGTGTCGACCTTGTACAGTTTCACGGCGCGGAAACCCCCGCCGATTGCACGGCGAGCCCTCGACCTTGGATCAAGGCCGTCCAGGCGAGGCCCGGGCTGGATTTCGCGCGCATTGCACTGCAGTATGCAGGCGCTCGCGCCTTGCTCATCGACGCTTGGCACCCTGAGCTTCCGGGTGGCACCGGAGTCTCCTTCGACTGGTCACTGCTCACGGGACCCAGGGACTACCCCCTGGTGCTGGCCGGAGGGTTGGACGCGGGCAACGTGGGCACCGCCCTGAAGCTGCTCGCACCCTATGCCGTGGATGTGAGCGGCGGAGTAGAATCATCCAAAGGAATCAAGAACATCGCGAAGATTCGCGAGTTCGTTGCCGAGGTACGAAACTTTGAACGCCAAGCCTGATCTGCAGCGCACCTTGTCACAGTTCGAGATGCAGCCCGATGCGCGCGGGCATTTCGGCCCTTACGGCGGCAAATTCGTGTCCGAGACCCTGATGGGCCCGCTCGCTGAACTGGAAGCCGCCTACCGCAAGTACTCCACGGACCCGGAATTCCTTGCCGAGCTCGAGGACGATCTCAAGCACTATGTCGGACGGCCATCCCCCCTGTATTACGCGCGACGCTGGTCCGAAGCCTTGGGCGGTGCGCGGATCTACCTGAAACGTGAAGACCTGAACCACACCGGGGCGCACAAGATCAACAGCGCGTTAGGTCAGGCCCTGCTGGCACGACGCATGGGCAAGCGCCGCATCATCGCCGAGACGGGTGCCGGCCAGCATGGCGTGGCAACCGCCACGGTGTCGGCCAGATTCGGGCTGACCTGTCGCGTCTACATGGGCGCCAACGATATCCAGCGCCAGTCGCTCAACGTGTTCCGCATGAAACTGCTGGGCGCGGAGGTGATGCCCGTCACGAGCGGATCGAAAACGCTGAAGGACGCGCTCAACGAGGCGATGCGCGACTGGGTGAGCAACGTCGACGACACCTTCTACATCATCGGGACCGTGGCCGGGCCGCACCCGTATCCGATGATCGTGCGCGACTTCCAGGCCATCATCGGTCGTGAGACCCGTGAGCAATGCCTGGCTCAGCTTGGCCGGCTGCCCGATGCGGTACTGGCCTGTGTGGGCGGTGGCTCGAATGCGATGGGTATCTTCCATCCGTTCCTGGAGGACACTTCGGTGCGGCTGATCGGCGTGGAAGCCGGAGGGGATGGCGTGGAGACCGGCCGCCACTCGGCGCCCTTGAGTGCCGGTCGACCCGGAGTACTCCACGGCAACCGCACTTACCTGATGCAGGATGAGAACGGCCAGATCATCGAGACCCATTCGGTCTCGGCGGGGCTCGATTATCCCGGCGTCGGTCCCGAGCACTCATGGCTGAAGGACATCGGACGGGCCGAGTACGTGGCGGTGACGGACGAGGAAGCGCTCGCGGCTTTCCGCAATCTCACCCGCACCGAAGGCATCATGCCCGCGCTGGAATCCAGTCACGCGCTTGCCTGGGTCGAAAAACTCGCGCCCACTCTGGCGCGCGATCAGATTCTGGTCATCAACCTGTCCGGCCGTGGTGACAAGGACATCCCCACGGTAGCCAACCTCGATGGCATCACCCTCTAGGAACCGCCTTGTGAACCCTCTCGGAGTATCGCGTTGAGTCAGAATCGCATTCCCCGCCGTTTCGCAGAGCTTGCCGCCGCGCGACGCGCCGGGCTCATCACTTTCATCACGGCTGGCGATCCCGACGCCGACACCACCCTGGCCAGCATGCAGGCGTTGGTCCGCGGTGGCGCCGATCTCATCGAGCTTGGGGTGCCCTTCTCCGATCCGATGGCGGACGGACCAACCATCCAGCGTGCCAGCGAACGCGCGCTGGAAGGCGGTATGACCCTCGCGCGCGTGCTCGAACTGGTGAGCCGTTTTCGCACGACCGATAACACGACGCCGGTTGTGCTGATGGGCTACCTGAATCCCATCGAGTGCATGGGCTACGAGCGTTTCGCGGAGCGCGCCGTGGCCGCCGGTGTGGATGGTGTGCTCACGGTCGACCTGCCCCCGGAAGAGTCCCATGACTGCCACGAAGCCTTCGCCCGACACGGACTGGAGCAGATCTACCTGCTGGCGCCCACCTCCGGCCAGGAGCGCGTGCGTGCCATCTGCGCACGGGCCTCGGGTTTCGTCTACTACGTGTCGGTAAAAGGAGTCACGGGACAGAAAACCTCCGATGCCGATGAGGTACAGCGCTTCGTGAGCACACTGAAAGGACAGACCACACTCCCTGTGGGCGTGGGTTTCGGCGTACGCACCCCTGAAGCCGCGGCGGTGCTGGCCGGCTTCAGTGACGCGGTGATCGTGGGCAGTGTGCTGGTCGAGCTTATTGAGCAACACGCCCGCGAGCCGGCGGAACTGGCGCGGCGCCTGGAAGCCTTTGCACGCGACATGCGTGCCGCCATGGACGCGCGGCGCGCGGCTTGAGCGAGAGCAGATCGTGAACTGGTTCAAGAAACTCCTGCCGTCCCGCATTCGCATCGAGGGCGCGGGCCGTAAATCCATTCCCGAAGGCGTCTGGTCGAGCTGTCCCAGCTGCAAGGCGGTGCTCTATCGCGCGGAGCTCGAACGGAATCTCGAAGTCTGCATCAAGTGCGGACACCACATGCGCATCTCCGCCCGCAAGCGCCTGCAACAGTTCCTTGATGCCGGCACTGGAGTGGAGATCGGCCAGAACATCGCGCCGGCGGATTTCCTCAAGTTCAAGGATTCGAAACGTTACCGGGATCGCCTGAGCGCGGCGCAAGAGGAAACCGGTGAGAATGACGCGCTGGTGGTCCAGCGCGGCACCCTGCTTGGCATGCCGCTGGTGGCGGCGGCGTTTGATTTCGATTTCATGGGTGGGTCGATGGGCTCGGTGGTGGCTGTGTGCTTCGTGCGTGGCGCCCGACGTGCCCTGGAGGAACGTGTGCCGCTGGTCTGCTTCCATGCCAGTGGCGGCGCCCGCATGCAGGAAGCGCTCGTCTCGTTGATGCAGATGGCCAAGACCAGCGCCGCGGTGGCCGAACTCCGCGCCCAACGCCTGCCGTACGTCTCCGTACTGACCGACCCCACCATGGGGGGGGTCTCCGCCAGCATTGCGATGCTGGGCGATCTCAACGTGGCCGAGCCGAATGCACTCATCGGTTTTGCCGGGCCCCGCGTGATTGAACAGACCGTGCGCCAGGTGCTGCCGGAGGGTTTCCAGCGCAGTGAGTTCCTGCTGGATCACGGCGCGCTCGACTTCATCTGTGATCGTCGCGAGTTGCGCCAACGCCTCGGTAGCGCGCTCGCGATTCTCATGCATGCCGAAGCACCGGCACAGACTCTCGCCTGAACCCGCATGCAATGAACATCCCTTCGCAGACGGGGCGTGACGAGGACGCTGCTGCGACTTCCCCGCGCTCCCTGCAGGACTGGTTGAGCTGGCAGGAGACGCTGCACACCCGCGACATCGAGCTGGGGCTGGACCGCTGTCGCGCGGTGGCGGCCCGACTGGGGCTTTTGTCCCTGCCATGCACCGTCATCACCGTGGCAGGCACCAATGGCAAGGGTTCCACGGTGGCGATGCTGGAGCGCATCTACAGCGAAGCCGGCTACCGCGTCGCGGCTTACACGTCGCCGCATCTCATCCGTTACAACGAGCGCATCAGGATTCAGCACCACCCCGTGAGTGATGACCAGATCTGCGCCGCATTCGAGCGCGTGGACGCCGCACGGGACGGTACTCCGCTCACGGTATTCGAGTTCGGAACCCTTGCCGCACTGATGATCTTTGCCGAGGCCGGACTCGATCTCGCCATCCTGGAGGTGGGCATGGGCGGGCGTCTCGATGCCGTCAACCTCGTTGATGCGGACGTGGCGGTGATCGCCACTCTCGATATCGACCACGTGGAGTTCCTCGGTGGAACCCGTGAGGAAATCGCACGGGAGAAAGCGGGCATCATGCGCGCGGGAAGACCGGCCGTGTGCTCCGATCCGCAGGTGCCGCACAGCCTGGTCGATGTGGCGCGCGAGACTGGCGCGCAACTGGCGTTGCTGGGCCAATCCTTCCATTTCGTCGACAACCAGGATTACTGGACCTGGTGGTCCGGTGATGTGCTGCTGGACCATCTGCCCAAACCCAGCCTCAGCGGCGGCTACCAGCTGCGCAACGCATCGGGCGTACTGAAGGCGGTCGAGCGTCTCGCAACACGCCACCCGGTCAACCGGGACCAGATTGCCGCAGCCTTGTCCTCGACCGTGCTGCCCGGGCGCTTCCAGCGTCTCCCGGGACCGGTGGAGTACATTCTCGACGTGGCCCACAATGCGCAGGCAGTGGAGTATTTCGTCGCCACCCTCATGACTCTCCCGCCGGTGCCGAAGACGCATGTGGTGCTTGGCATGCTTCGCACGAAGGATCGCGCCAGCGTGATGAACCGATTATCCAAGGTGGTGGATTACTGGCACCTCGCCACGCTCACGGCGCGCCAGGGTGCCCTCGCCGCTGAACTGGCGGATACCTGGCGCGGATTGGCGAGACGCGGTGTCGCGGATCTCCATGATTCCGTGGCAGAGGCGGTACGCAGCGCCGCGGACAAGGCGGCTCCCGGTGAACGGGTGCTCATCGTCGGCTCGTTCATCACGGTGGGCGAGGCCTTGGCCATTCTTCGACCCGAGTTCTCCTGATACCCGGCCTGCCATGGAACCCCAACTCAAACAGAGACTGATTGGTGCAGCGGTGCTGGTGAGCCTCGCCGTGCTCATCATTCCGGCGTTCCTCGAACAGGAGACGCCGCCGGTACCGCGCGTCGTGCCGCGCGACATGGCGCCCATGCCGGTCTATGAATTCCCGGATGCACCTGCCGAGCCTGCGCCAGAAGTAATCGAGGAAGTCTCGGCAGGGCTGACTGCGGATCCCGAAGCCATGGCCGGCCTGCTTCCACCGGAACCCACCCTCCCGATACCGGAACCGAAGCCAGAAGCGAGTCCGCCTGCCCCGGCCGAGACCGCGCAAGCGGCTCCACCCAAGCCGGTTGCCATTCCAGTTCCTGCAGCCGAGCCCCTTCCGCCGCCCGCGCGGCCGACGCCGGGCGGTACCACGCAAGTGCCGCGCAATGGCGGGTGGGTGATCCAGCTTGGAAGCTTTTCCAGTATGGAAAACGCGGACAGCCTGCGGGCTCGTCTCATCGTGGGAGGATTTCAGGCCTTCGTATCCCCGCTGCAGGTGGATGGCAAGCAGAGCTTTCGTGTGCGCGTGAGTGGGGGCAAGGATCGGGTTGCGGCCGAGGCCATGCGCAGCAGACTGAGAGAGGAGCTTGGGTATTCCGGGATGATTGTCAGGGGCGATTGAGTGAGCCTGCACTGGGCCGATCTCTTCATCCTGGCCGTGGTCGGACTCTCGGCGCTGCTCAGCCTCTTTCGCGGGCTGGTGCGCGAAGTGCTGTCCCTGCTCGGCTGGGCCTGCGCAGGTTGGGGCGCATTCACTTTCGCCCCCCCGCTTGCAGCCCGTTTCGCCGATGTGGTTGAAGTCCCCTCGGCACGCCTCGCGCTCGCTTTCATCGTTCTGCTGGTGGGTATCCTGCTTGTATTCGCACTGCTCAATTTCCTGATCGGGCGCCTGGTGGCGCATACCGGTCTCACGGCTACCGATCGCATGCTGGGTGTGTTCTTCGGTGTGGCCCGCGGGGTGGCGATTGCAACAGCGCTGGTGATGGTGGCGGGTCTTACGCCACTGCCGCGCGACCCTTGGTGGCGTGAGCCGGTGCTGCTACCCCATGTCGAGGCACTGGCCAGGCTCGCCATCACGTGGCTGCCTCCTGAATTTGCCGGGCATTTCGACTACGATCAGGAACCCGCCGCAGCAGCGACGGATGCCGGCTCTTCTTAACCCCGAACGCGAGCAACTCACGCATGTGTGGACTGATCGGAATCGTCGCCAGGGAGGCCGTCAACCAGAGCATCTACGATGGCTTGACCGTGCTCCAGCATCGCGGCCAGGACGCGGCGGGAATCGCCACCTACGAGGACGGGCGGGTTTACCTGCGCAAATCCAACGGGCTGGTGCGCGATGTGTTCCACACCCGCCACATGATCAATCTGAAGGGCCGCATGGGCATAGGCCATGTGCGCTACCCCACCGCGGGAGCCTCTTCCACCGCCGAGGCACAACCTTTCTACGTCAATTCACCCTATGGCATCTCGCTGGGACACAACGGCAACCTGACCAACTCCGATCAACTCAAGCGCGAGTTGTTCCAGGAGGGTCTGCGGCATATCAATACCGACTCCGACTCGGAAGTGCTGCTCAATGTCTTCGCGCATGAGCTGCAGAGTTTCGGCAAGCGCAGGATCGGCCCGGAGGACATTTTCAACGCCATCGGCCGGCTCCATGCCCGCTGCCGCGGCGGTTATGCGGCGGTGGCAATGATCACCGGCGTCGGCATCGTGGGCTTCCGCGATCCCTGGGGCATACGTCCCATCGTGTTTGGCATGCGCGAGACTGCCAACGGTCCGGAATACATCATCGCGTCCGAGAGCGTTGCGATTGATGTGCTCGGCTTCAGGCTCATCCGCGACATCGCGCCCGGTGAAGCCATTTTCATCAGCAAGGAAGGCGAGTTCCACTCCCGACAGTGCGCGGAGTCGCCGCGCCTCGCCCCCTGCATCTTCGAGCATGTCTATTTCGCGCGGCCCGACTCCATCATCGATGGGGTCTCGGTGCACAAGGCACGCATGCGCATGGGTGAAGCCCTCGCGCACAAGATTCGTCGTGAGTGGCTGAACCACGACATCGACGTCGTCATCCCCATTCCCGACACCTCGCGCACGGCGGCGCTGGAACTTGCCCACACGCTGGGCGTGGATTACCGCGAAGGCTTCATCAAGAACCGTTACATCCCACGCACCTTCATCATGCCCGGCCAGGCCATGCGCCGGAAATCCGTGCGCCAGAAACTGAACGCCATCGGACTCGAATTCGAAGGCAAGAACGTATTGCTGGTGGACGACTCCATCGTGCGCGGCACCACTTTCTCGCAGATCGTGGAGATGGCGCGGGAGGCGGGCGCACGCCGGGTCTATATCGCCTCGGCCGCACCGCCGGTGGCCTTCCCCAATGTCTACGGCATCGACATGCCGACCGGTGAAGAGCTCGTTGCCTACAACCGTTCGGTGGACGAGATCTGCCGGCTGCTGGGCGCGGATCGCCTCATCTATCAGGATCTCGAGGATCTGGTGGAATGTGCCCGCCGTGGCAATGCGGCCATCGAGGAATTCGATCTGTCCTGCTTCACGGGGTGTTACGTGACGGGTGATGTGAGCGAGGGCTATCTGAACCACGTGGGGCTGCAACGGTCGGACGAGGCCAAGGCCCGCCGCGCGGCGCAGAGCAATGCGCTGCAGGATGTGCACGTCGGCAGCGGCGCGGTCGTGGACCTGAACTGAACCCGCCTGGACCTCCTGCCGCAAAAGCCGCCATGACCGACGATTCCCTCGACACCTGCGGGCTCGACACGCTCGCCACGCACGCCGGCTCGCACCGTTCTGCCGAACGGGAGAACAGCGAGCCCGTCTTCCTCACCTCCAGCTTCTGTTTCGACTCGGCAGCGCATGCAGCGGCGGTATTCGCCGGTGACGTGGACGGCAATGTCTATTCGCGATTCACCAATCCGACTGTGCGTGCCTTCGAGGAGCGTCTCGCTGCGCTCGAAGGCGGGGAGGCCTGCCTCGCCACGGCGTCCGGGATGAGCGCAATCCTCACCTTGGTCATGGGGCTGCTGAAATCCGGTGACCATGTGGTGTGCTCACGCAGTGTCTTTGGCACCACCACCGGCCTGCTTCAGTCCATGAGCCGGTTCGGCATAGCGGTGAGCTTCGTCGAGGCAGCCGACGTCTCGGCCTGGACGGCCGCGGTCACGCCGAACACCCGGCTGATGTTTCTGGAGACGCCCTCCAATCCACTCGGCGAGGTGGTTGATATCGCGGCGGTCGCCACCATCGCCCGTGCGCAGGGTGATTGCCTGCTGGCGGTGGACAACTGCTTCTGCACGCCTGCGCTGCAGCGTCCCCTGGCGCTGGGTGCCGACATCGTCATCCACTCCGCGACCAAATATCTGGACGGGCAGGGGCGATGTGTCGGCGGCGCGCTGGTGACCACCGCCCAGCTCATCCGCGAAAAATTCTTTCCCTTTCTGCGCGCTGCCGGGCCCAGCATGAGTCCGTTCAATGCCTGGGTTTTCCTCAAGGGGCTGGAGACGCTCAATCTGCGCATGCGCGCCCATTCCGCGAACGCCGGTGCACTGGCCGAATGGCTGCAAGGCCACCCGGCCGTCAGCCGTGTCCACTACCCGGGGCTGGCCACGCATCCCCAGCGCGCACTGGCGCTGCGGCAGCAGACCGGCTTTGGCGGCATTGTTTCCTTCGAAGTGGAGGGGGGGCGCGAAGCGGCGTGGCGGGTCATCGATGGCGTGCGGCTCTTCGCCATCACCGGCAATCTGGGCGATACGCGCAGCATCATCACGCATCCGGCGACCACCACTCATGGCCGACTCAGCGCAGACGATCGGGCCAAGGCCGGCATCGTTGATGGCTTGGTGAGGCTCTCGGTCGGGCTGGAAGACGTGGCTGATCTTCGACGGGATCTGGCGGCGGCACTGGCACCGCTGCAGTCCGGCGCCTGAGGCGGGCCGGGATTCAGGAACCCCGGCGGTAGAGACGGTTCCGGCGGGAGCCCTGCGCGCGGATCTCGACCACCTCATGCAGACCTGCGGCAGCGAGTCGCTGTTCGATTTCTGCCGCGTTGGTGAGCCTGGTTTCCCCTTCAATTTCGATCAGCAGCGATTTCACCGCCGGCAGGGTTTTTTCGGCGCCACGAACGATGTCCACTTCGATGCCGTCCACGTCGATTTTGATGTGATTAGGCGCCGGCAGGCCGAAGAGCTCGCGAAAATCATCCACTGAGCAGGCCGGAATGGCCTGTTCGAACACCGCCTCGAAGCTGCCGAAGGTATTGCGTGCCTCGCCCAGTGCATTGCTGCCATGGCCGGCGTCCATGTGACGCATGTGGAGGTGAGCGAGCCGCCGCTGCCCCTGACCCAGGGCCAGGCAGAGCGGACTGACGAATCTGCCGAGGCCATTCAGCGCCACATGTTCCACCAGCAGGCCGAAATTGAAGCCGGAGGGTTCGAAGGCCAGCAGCGGGTTGCGTCCGCCGAGTGCGGCGTAGAGGGAGTAGAGCCCGACGTTGGCGCCGACGTCCCACAGGGTCTCCCCGGGCGCGAAGCCGTCGATCCAGGCGAGGGTTTCCGGCTCATCTGTATGGAAGCGCGACACCGCACTGGCCACGAACGAGCCCCGCAGCTGCTTGAACAGCAATTTGCCGCGCTTCGTCTCCACTTCGGCCAGGTCCAGCCGCTCCAGATTCTCGATGACGCGGGCGTAGACCCTGCGCTGCTGGCGATGGCTGAGTGGCGTGGCGAGGCCGCGCACCACGGCAGTCAGGAATCGGGCGATCGAGCGACTCATGGTTGCAGACTATATCCCTTTTTCCTACAGCGGGAATATCCATGCAGGAAGGCCCGCCTATCCGCGCTGCCATCCGGGGTGGCACAATGCCGGCTCTTTTTTCCACTCGACTGATGGAGGTCCTCGTGACGATCAAAGCCGGCGACAAGATGCCCACGGGCAGTTTCGGAATCATGACCGACAAGGGGCCGGGTCAACTCACCTCCGCCGAGCTCTTCGACGGCAAGAAGGTGGTGCTGTTTTCCGTGCCGGGCGCCTTCACGCCCACCTGCTCGGCGAAGCACCTGCCGGGCTTCATCGAACATGCCGACAAACTCAAGGCCAAAGGCGTCGACACCATCGTCTGCCTCGCCGTGAACGACGTCTTCGTGATGGGCGCCTGGGGCAAGCACGCCGGGGCCGAAGGCAAGATCACCATGCTGGCCGATGGCAACTGCATCTACACCAAGGCCTTGGGTCTGGAACTCGACGCCTCGGGCTTTGGCATGGGCCAGCGCGGCCAGCGTTTCGCCATCGTGGTGGACAATGGCGTGGCCAGCCATGTGTTCATCGAAGCGCCGGGCGAATTCAAGGTCAGTGCCGCCGAGCACATCCTGGCCAATCTCTGAGCTTGCGGAACCGGCCGGCGATGAGCCCGAAGTTCATCGCCGGCGGGACTGCCAGTGCGCGTGTACGGCCCGATGTTGGCGCTCCTGCGAGCCTGGCGTCGCGCTGATGATGGTGGAGTGACTTGCCGTGAGTGACGCCCTCCTGTCCGACCCGAACGGTTTCGACGCAGAAGCCTTCAGGCGGGAGGCCCACGCCTTCCTCGACTGGGTTGCGTCGTACCTTTCACGCGTGGAGCAGTTCCCGGTGCGATCACAGGTTGCCCCCGGGGCCCTGCGCGCCGCCCTGCCGCTCGCGGCGCCTGAACATCCCGAGTCCATCCCGGCCCTGATCGAGGATCTCGAAAAGCTCATCCTGCCGGGCATAACGCACTGGCAGTCGCCCAACTTCTTTGCCTACTTTCCCGCCAACACGTCCACGCCGTCCCTGATGGGCGACCTCGTGTCTTCCGCGCTCGGTGTGCAGGGCATGCTCTGGATCACCAGCCCCGCCTGCACCGAACTCGAGACACACATGCTCGACTGGCTTGCCGGCCTGTGTGGACTGCCGGCGCGTTTCCTGTCCTCGGGCACTGGCGGGGGTGTGCTGCAGGATTCCGCCTCCAGTGCCGTGTTGTGTGCCTTGCTGGCTGCCCGCGAACGCGCCACCGGCGGGCGTGCCAACGAAGAGGGTTGTCGCGGCGATCTGGTGGTCTACGGCTCCACCCAGACCCATTCCTCGCTGGAGAAGGCGGTGATGGTGGCGGGGCTCGGGCGGCGTCAGTTGCGCAAGATTGCTGTCGATGCCGACTTCGCGATGTCACCCGCGGCGCTCAAGGCGCAGATTGCCGCCGACCGTGCCGCCGGCCTGACCCCCTGCATGGTCTGCGTGACGCTGGGCACCACGTCCACCCTCGCTTTCGATCCCCTGCCTGAACTGGCAACTCTCTGCCGCGAGGAAGGGATCTGGCTGCATGTCGATGCCGCCCTCGCCGGCAGCGCGGCGGTGTGCCCCGAATACCAGGCGTTGCTGGCAGGGCTCGAACTTGCCGACAGCTACTGTTTCAATCCCCACAAGTGGCTGCTGACCAATTTTGATTGCAGCTGCCTCTATGTGGCTGACCGCAGTGCGCTCATCAGCGCCCTCAGCATCACGCCCGAATATCTGCGCAACAGCATCAGTGATGACGGTGCGGCGCTCGATTACCGCGACTGGCAGATTCCGCTGGGGCGCCGCTTCAGAGCCCTCAAGCTCTGGTTCGTCCTGCGTCGCGAGGGCGCGGAGGGACTACGTCGCCACATCCGCGCGCATGTGGCGCTTGCCGCACGTTTTGCCACCCACCTCGAGCACGATCCCCGCTTCGAGATCATGGCGCCACCGCGCCTCAATCTCGTGTGCTTTCGCCTGCGTGACAACAACGAACGTAATGCCGCGTTGCTCGAGGCGCTCAATGCAAGTGGCAGAATCTACCTCTCGCACACCGTGCTCGATGGGCAGTACGTGCTGCGTTTCTGCGTGGGTCAGCCGCAGACCGCCGTCCGGCACATCGATGAGGCCTGGGCGCTCATCGCCGGGACCGCGTCAGCTCTCGCCGCGTGAAGTGCTCAGGCCCGAGCTTGTTGCTGTTGATCGGCGCATGGTGCGCGGCATCTCCCGCAACGGACGCCACCTGGTCCGACTTGCACCCCAGAGTCGCGGCCGGAGACAGTGGGGTCGATTTCAGGGCCTTGCGGCTGGCCTTTGCCGCCAGCGACGAATATCGGGTTGATACGCCCGCGCTCCGCGAATGGCAGCACAAGGTCGAAGAGGCCCTGGCCACCGCGGATTTCGCGGGTGCCGACAAGGCGGCCGCGGCATGGCTTGCGCTCGAATATGTGAATCCCTTCGCGCATCTCGGCGCGGCGCGCGCACAGGAGGGACTGGGGGCTCCTGCGCAGGCCACCTTCCATCGCAAGGTGGCCGAGGGCCTGCTGGATTCGATCTGCCAGCGAGGGGAGGGGCAGACGCCCGACGCCCCTTGCGCAGTCATCTCGGTGGCGGAAATCTATGCCTATCTCGCACGCAGGCGTCTGGAGCCCGGCGCCAGTTACGAGGCTGAATGTGCAGGTGGTGTGCCGTGCCTCGTGTTCGAGGTGCGTGAGCAGGACACGGGTAACCTGCTCGATCTCCATTTCGACATCTCACGCCCCTTGGCCGCGCGGCGCTGAACGCGGAGAGGGTTCGTTGACCGCCTGACGTCGACTCAGCAGCAGCGACGCACACCGTTCCAACGGCGCGCCGTCTCGCTGGCAAAGAATTCGGCGCGGCTCAGCGGTGTGCCCTCTCCCGCGTGGGTTGCGCGCCAGTGCGCGAGGTAACGGGCGTAGGCCGTATCCCCATTGAGCAGCTGCAGGACTTCCCGCAGCGTACGCCGCAGCCGCGTGAACCAATTCGCTGCGCACACACGCTCACGGCATTGCATGGGCGCTTCTCACATACGGGGCTTCCGAACTCGCTGCCACGACCGCCCCGCGCCAATGGCGCAGACACACGCGAACCATGTCGATGACCAGTATCCAGGCGAGGCACATCAGGAGCAGGGTCAGCCCCGCATTCAGCCGGTCGTTGAAGATCAGGCGCGGCGCCTGTGCCGCGAGTTCGGGCGGTAGCGCCTGTGCAGCCAGCTTGTCCGCCAGATCCCGGGCGTGGGCGAGGAAGCCTATCCGCGGCGCGGGATTGAACAGTTTCTGGAAGGCGGCCGTGGTCGTCACGATCAGCAGCCAGCACAGCGGTAGCGCGGTCACCCACACATGACGTGTCTTGCCCGCTTTCACCAGAATGGTGGTGACCACGCAAAGTGCGATCGCGGCCAGCATCTGGTTGGCGATGCCGAACAGGGGCCACATGCTGTTGATTCCGCCAAGTGGATCAATCGTGCCCATGTAGAGCAGATAACCCCAAGCCGCCACCACCAGCGCGCTGGTGAAGAGCACGCTGGGATACCAGCTGGTGCGGCCCAGGGCGGGGACGGCGTTGCCGAGAAAGTCCTGCAGCACGAAGCGCGAGACCCGGGTGCCCGCATCCAGGGTGGTCAGGATGAACAGCGCCTCGAACATGATGGCAAAGTGGTACCACAGCGAGAGCAGCTCGCGGCTGGAAACCATGGAAAAGATGTGCGCCATGCCAACTGCGAGTGAGGGCGCTCCCCCCGTGCGCGCGAAGAGCGTGGCTTCGCCCATTTCCCGCGCCAGCAGTTCCATCTGCTCCACCGTCACCGGGAAACCCCAGCTGCTGATGGTGGCCACCGCCTGTGCCGCCTCTGCGCCCACCACTCCGGCCGGGCTGTTGATGGCAAAGTAGACGCCGGGCTCCAGTACAGTGGCCGCGATCATGGCCATCACCGCCACGAAGGATTCCATCATCATAGCGCCGTAGCCAATCATGCGGGCATCGCTCTCGTTCATCAGCAGCTTTGGCGTGGTGCCCGAGGAGATGAGGGCATGGAAGCCGGAGATGGCGCCACAGGCGATGGTGATGAACACGAAGGGAAAGAGCTTGCCCGAGAAGATGGGGCCGGTGCCATCGATGAACTGGGTGACCGCCGGCATGCGAATTTCGGGCCGCAGCAGCAGGATGGCGACCGCCAGCGCCGCAATGGTGCCGACTTTCATGAAGGTGGAGAGATAGTCGCGGGGTGCGAGCAGCATCCAGACCGGCAGCACCGCCGCCATGAAGCCATAGGCGATGATCATGAGCGCGAGGGTGGGTGCGTCGTAGTCGAACCAGACGCGCAGGCTCAGAATGCCATCGATCCAGCCGCCCCCTGCCACCGACAGCAGCAGCAGGGCGATACCGATGACCGTGGCCTCGAGTACTTGGCCGGGGCGCAGCACGCGCATCCAGAAGCCCATGAAGAAGGCGATGGGAATGGTGGCCGCCACGGTGAAGGTCGCCCAGGGGCTGTGTTTCATGGCGTTCACGACCACGAGCCCCAGCACGGCGATGAGAATGAGGCTGATCGTCACCACGCCCAGCATGGCGGCCAAGCCGCCCAGGGGCCCCAGTTCATCCCGTGCCATCTGGCCGAGGGAGCGCCCATTGCGGCGCAGGGAGCAGAACAGGACGATGAAATCCTGCACGCAGCCCCCCAGCACGCCACCCAGCAGGATCCACAACGTGCCCGGCAGATAGCCGAACTGTGCGGCGAGGGTCGGTCCGATCAGCGGACCCGGACCCGCGATGGCGGCAAAATGATGGCCAAACACCACCCAGCGGTGGGTGGGCACGAAGTCGCGACCGTCAGCAAGGCGCTCGGCTGGTGTGGCGCGGGTCCCGTCCAGATGCAGGATGCGCGTGGCGATGAACAGGCTGTAGAAGCGATAGCCGATGGCATACACACAGGCCGCTGCAATGATGAACCAGAAGCTGTTGATGGTTTCCCCACGGTGCAGGGCGATGCCACCAAAAGCGCCGGCGCCCAGCACGGAGATGGCAAGCCAGAGCAGGATGCTCGCCGGCGAATGGCGCGGGCCGTTCATGGGGGACTGCTGGGACATGCCTGTACTCCGAGGCGGTGGCGGGTGGGGTGCGTTTTCGAGAAAAGGCGGCGCATTCTAGCATCGCCCCGGATTGCAAGCGTTGAGGGACCCCCCCGCCTTCTGGTAGTTTGCGCTCGCGAATCGGGTCCTGCCCGCACCGCGGTGGCGCCCGCGCCGGCGACACCACTCCCAGTCCAGTTCCAACACCAGGGCACCGCATGACCCGCTTCGTATTTACCACCGGTGGCGTGGTTTCCTCGCTTGGCAAAGGCATTGCGTCCGCGTCGCTGGGCGCCATCCTCGAGGCGCGTGGCTTCAAGGTGGCGATGATCAAGCTCGATCCCTACATCAACGTGGATCCGGGCACCATGAGCCCCTTCCAGCACGGCGAAGTCTTCGTCACTGAAGACGGCGCCGAGACTGATCTCGATCTCGGGCACTACGAACGCTTCGTGCGTTGCCGCACCAGTGCCAGCAGCAACTACACCACCGGTCGCATCTACGAGCGCGTCATTCGCAAGGAACGTCGCGGTGAGTACCTCGGAGCCACGGTGCAGGTCATTCCGCACATCACCGACGAAATCAAGGCCTGCATCCGCCAAGGCGCGGGTGATGCCGAAATCGCCATGGTGGAGATTGGCGGCACGGTGGGCGATATCGAATCGTTGCCTTTCCTCGAAGCCATTCGCCAGATGCGCATCGAGCTCGGGGCCCGCAACACGCTTTTCATCCATCTCACCCTGGTACCGTTCATTGGTTCGGCGGGCGAGATGAAGACCAAGCCGACCCAGCACTCGGTCAAGGAGCTGCGCTCCATCGGCATCCAGCCGGACGTCCTGCTGTGCCGCGCGGATCGCCCACTGCCAGATTCCGAGCGGCGCAAGATTGCGCTGTTCACCAATGTGGAGGAGAAGGCGGTCATCTCCGCGATTGATGCCAGCTCCATCTACAAGATTCCGATGATGCTGCATGCCGAGGGGCTGGATGACATCGTGGTCGACAAGCTGGGCCTGAGCGCGCCGCCGGCCGACCTCCACGAGTGGGAAGCGGTGGTCGAAGCGCAGGAACATCCCGAACATGAAGTGAACATCGCCATGGTGGGCAAGTACGTCCACCTGACGGAGTCCTACAAATCCCTGAGCGAGGCGCTGATCCATGCGGGTGTACACACGCGCACGCGTGTCAACATCCGCTATATCGATGCGGAAATTCTGGAGCGTGAAGGTCCGGCCGCCCTGGCAGACATGGACGCGATACTGGTTGCGCCCGGTTTTGGCGAGCGCGGCATCGAAGGCAAGATTCTCAGCGCGCGCTTTGCACGCGAGCAGAAAATCCCCTATCTCGGCATCTGTCTCGGCATGCAGGTGGCAGTGATCGAATTTGCCCGGCACTGTGCGCGTCTCGAGGGGGCGCACAGTACGGAATTCAATCGCGCCACGCCGCATCCCGTGATCGCACTCATCACCGAATGGAAGGCCGCGGACGGCTCCACTCAGCGCCGCTCCGAAGAGACCGAAAAGGGCGGCACCATGCGGCTCGGAGGGCAGCAGTGCAAACTCGCCGCCGACAGCTTGGTGGCTCGCGCCTATGACGCGGAGACGATCGTCGAACGGCACCGCCATCGCTATGAGTTCAACAACACCTACATGATGGAGCTGGAGGCCGCGGGCATGCGCATTGCCGGCCGCTCGATGGACGGCAATCTGGTGGAGATCATCGAGATCCCCAGTCATCCCTGGTTCGTGGGCTGCCAGTTCCACCCCGAATTCACGTCCACCCCGCGCGACGGACATCCGCTGTTCACGGCCTATGTCCGCGCGGCGCTCGCCCATCAGCAACACCAGGGAAAGTGACCCCGCATGCGGCTGTGTGATTTCGAGATTGGCGGCGACAAGCCGTTCTTCCTCATTGCCGGTCCCTGCGTCATTGAATCCGGGCAGCTTTGCCTAGACACGGCAGGCGCTCTCGCCGACATGACCCGGGAGCTCGGCATTCCCTTCATCTTCAAGTCCTCCTTCGACAAGGCAAACCGCACTTCGCACGAGAGTTTCCGTGGGCTCGGACTCGAGGCGGGGCTCGCGATCCTGGAAAAAGTCCGTCGCGAGATTGGCGTGCCCGTACTGACCGACGTGCATGAAGATTCGCCGCTCGCGGAAATAGCCTCGGTCGTGGATGTGCTGCAAACCCCTGCCTTTCTCTGTCGGCAGACCAACTTCATCCAGGCCGTCGCGAGCCAGGGCAAGCCGGTCAACATCAAGAAGGCACAGTTTCTCGCGCCCTGGGACATGACCCATGTCGTGGCCAAGGCCCGCGCGGTGGGCAATGAGCAAATCATGGTCTGCGAGCGGGGCGCATCCTTCGGCTACAACTATCTGGTGTCCGACATGCGCTCGCTGGTGGTGATGCGCGCCGCGGCACCAGTGGTCTTCGATGCCACGCATTCCGTGCAGATGCCGGGAGGGCAGGGCACAAGCTCCGGCGGCCAGCGCGAATTCGTGCCGGCCCTGGCGCGCGCCGCCACTGCCGTTGGCATTGCAGGCCTGTTCATGGAGACCCACCCGGATCCTGATCGGGCCCTGAGCGATGGTCCCAATGCCTGGCCGCTCGCGCGCATGCGTGAATTGCTGGAGACACTCCGGAGTCTCGACCAGACAGTGAAAAAAGCGGGCGTGATGCAGTCCTGAGCATCGCGCCCCGGTAACAAGTCCCCTGTCTCCCCGACACACGCGGAGGCAGCGAGCCCCAGCAGTGAGGAGTTCCGATGTCCGAAATACAAAAAATCCAGGCCATGGAAGTCATGGATTCCCGCGGCAACCCGACAGTGCGGGCCGAGGTGTGGACGCGCGGCGGCGCCCGTGGTTCTGCGCAGGTTCCTTCCGGTGCCTCCACCGGTGAGCGCGAGGCGCTGGAGCTGCGCGACGGAGACAAATCACGCTATCTCGGCAAGGGTGTGCTCGCGGCCGTGCGGCATGTGAATGAATTGATCGCCCCCGCGCTGGTGGGAACGGACGTTTCCGATCAGGTCGGGCTGGACCGCGCAATGATTGCCCTCGACGGCACCGAGAACAAGGCACGGCTGGGCGCCAATGCCACCCTCGCGGTCTCGATGGCTGCGGCTCATGCGGCAGCAGCCGAGGCGGGCCTGCCGCTTTACGCGAGCCTCAAGCAGGCTGAGCGCTACACCATGCCGGTGCCGATGATGAACATCATCAACGGGGGCGCGCATGCCAGCAACAACGTGGACTTTCAGGAGTTCATGATCCTGCCGGTCGGTGCACCCAGTTTTGCGGAGGCCCTGCGCTACGGTGCGGAAGTTTTCCATGCACTCAAGGCTGTCCTGCATCAACGTGGCGCTAGCACAGCCGTGGGGGATGAGGGCGGTTTTGCGCCGGACCTGCCCTCCAACCAGGCTGCGCTCGATCTGATTGCGGATGCGATAACCCGCGCCGGGTTCAATTTGGGTGACGAGATCGTGCTCGGACTCGATGTGGCGAGCTCGGAGTTCTACAAGAATGGCAGTTATCACCTGGCTTCCGAGCAGCGGACCCTCGACAGCCAGCAGATGGCGGACATGCTGGCCGCGTGGACGCGCGACTACCCGATTGTGACCATCGAGGATGGCATGGACCAGAATGACTGGGCCGGATGGCGCCTCCTCACCGAGGCCATCGGCCGCAAGGTGCAGCTGGTGGGTGACGATCTCTTCGTCACCAACACCCGGATACTGCAGAAGGGCATCGACGAGGGCATCGCCAACTCCATCCTCATCAAGGTCAACCAGATCGGTACGCTCACGGAAACCTTCGAGGCCATCGAACTGGCCCAGCGCTCGGGCTACACCGCGGTGGTCTCCCATCGTTCCGGTGAGACCGAGGACACCACCATTGCCGATATCGCCGTGGCGCAAGGCACGGGGCAGATCAAGACCGGCTCGCTGTCGCGCTCCGATCGCATCGCCAAGTACAACCGGCTGCTGGTGATCGAGCACGAACTCGGCCCGCGAGCGTCCTACCCCGGTCGCGCCGCCCTCCACAACCTGAAGTAGCGCAATCTCTGGATGCTGAGAGTCTTCGCCGGTCTGCTCTGTCTGTTCCTGCTGGGCCTCCAGATCACCTGGTGGTTCGGCAAGGGCGGCCTGCGGGATGCGAGCAGGCTCGAAGCCCAGATTGAGGCGCAGGAAAAGGAACTCGAAGCCCTGCGCCTGCGCAATGGCAAGCTCGCGGCCGAAGTGGTGAATCTGAAGGAGGGTCTGGAGGCCATCGAGGAAATCGCGCGCAGCGAAATGGGCATGGTCAGAGAGGGCGAAACCTTCTACCAGATCATCGATCCGGTTCCCGAGCTCGGCCCCGCTGCGCAGGACTCGGCATCCCCGGCTACGCCACCGTGAGCTCGACCGTGAAATCGCCACGCTGCTGGGCGGTGATTCCTGCCGCCGGCAAAGGTGCCCGCATGGGGGCGCCGCTGCCCAAGCAATATCTCAAGCTGGGCGACCGTGCGATTCTCGTGCACACCCTGGAACGTTTCCTCGACCACCCCCTGATCAGCGGCGTGACGGTTGCCATTGCCGCGGATGATGAGCTCTGGCCGGCATTGGCCGCGAGCCTGCCGCAAGTGCACCAGGTCGAGGGTGGCGCCGAGCGCTGTCATTCGGTGCTCAATGCCCTGGCCTCATTGCGGACCACGCTGGCGGATGACGACTGGGTGCTGGTGCATGACGCCGCCAGGCCCTGCGTCCATGCCGATGACATCTCGCGCCTCATCACGACCCTCAAGGATGCCGACTGCGGTGGGATCCTCGGCACGGCTGTGCGTGACACCCTCAAGCGCTGTGCGGCCGATGGCGCCATCGAGGAGACTGTCGATCGTGCGCGCGTCTGGCATGCGCTGACGCCACAGATGTTCCGCTACGGATGGTTGCATCGTGCGTTGTCCGAGGCGCTCGCGAGCGGCGCCCTTGTGACTGACGAAGCGCAGGCAATCGAACTCGCCGGCGGCGTGGCGCGACTCGTCGAAGGCCGCGCGGACAATATCAAGATCACCCGCCCGGAAGATCTCGCACTCGCCGAGTGTTTCCTGCGGGCCCAGGCAGAGGAGACATGACATGCGTGTAGGCCAGGGCATCGACGCCCACAAGTTCAGGGACGGCGATCATGTGGTGCTGGGCGGCGTGCGCATCCCCTTCACGCGCGGACTGGCTGCCCACTCGGATGGCGATGTGCTGCTGCATGCGATTTGCGATGCCTTGCTGGGTGCCGCCGCACTGGGCGACATCGGCCGGCACTTCCCGGATTCCAGTGCCGAGTTCAAGGGCATAGACAGCCGCATCCTGTTGCGCAGGGTGGCAACCCTGCTCCTCGAGGCCGGTTACGAGGTGATGAATGTCGATGCGACCGTCATCTGCGAACAGCCGCGCGTGTCACCACATGTGGCGCTGATGCGCACGCGCATCGCGGAAGATCTTGGCGTGCCCGAGGATCTGGTGAATCTCAAGGGCACCACCACGGAGAAGATGGGCTTCACCGGGCGCGGGGAAGGCATAGCCGCCACCGCGATTGCGCTCATCAAGGCACGAGGGGGCTGAGCCGGCGAATACTGTCGGGGATTCAGGGCCCCGTCTGCAGGCACATCGATTCGATACGGGCATTGGAACCTATGGCCGTGCCGTTGATGCCCTGCACTTGGGCAGCCGCTGCAGCACAGCGGGTGGCATCGTCAAATGTGACCTTGTCGATGACCAGATCGTTGCCATTGGCCGTGACGGCAATGATCCACAATATCCACTTCATGGCGCGTTGCTCCCGATCAGGAATGGGGGTGGCGTTTC
>VGUA01000006.1 GCA_016874535.1 Gammaproteobacteria bacterium | reverse complement strand
TCATGTCGGCACCCCAGCCTGGTGGCTTGGGGTAATGGGCGGTAGCGGCGATTTCCATCTCCATGCCATCGAAGAAGTAGTAGCCCCAAGCGGTACGCGGGATGAGAGGCTCCAGGGCTTGGCGATCCGCCGTCGTGACGGTGGTCCCCGCTTCGAGCGCAATTTCCGCAGGAGCGTTGTCTATCCACTCGCGCAGGGCGAGGTAACTCATGTCGCCTTCCGCCGGCAGCCGGCAGCGGGAGTGTGGCCGTGAGCGAGAGGAATGCAGCGGCAAGACACCTTGCCATGCGGGGACGGGAGTTGCTTGTCATGCTGCCGATGCCTCGACTGGGAGTAGCCATACCCCCCCATGGTACCCAGCGAAGTGATGCGTTCCAATACGGTGCGTGAGTGGCTCAGTCGTTTTCGTCGATAAAAGTGACGATTTGTCGGATTTCTCCGATCAAATCCTCAGGGACGTGCGGCGGCAGAAATTCGCCCACCACGCGTTTGTCAGGCGCGACCAGCAGGATGGCAGGCGAATGATCGAACCAGTAGTCACCGGAGTCGTCTGTGGTGATGCGCGTGAAGTCGGCTGCCAATTGACGGGTGAGCAGGTGCAGCGCTTCCGTGGTTCCTGATGCAGCGCGGAAGCTGGGATCGAAATGCTGCACGTAGCGTTTGAGCACCTCTGGCGTATCGCGCTCCCCATCCACCGAGACAAGAAACACCTGGGCCCGTGCATCGAAGGCGGGAAAGTCACGCAGCCCCTCGCGCACCGCCTTAAGCACCGCAAGGGTGACCGGGCAGATGTCCGGGCAGTGGGTATAGCCGAAGAAGAGCAGCGTCCAATGCCCTTCGAGTGATTCCTCATTGAAGGGCTTGCCCTGTTCATCGGTGAGCGCGAAGGGTTCGAGCCGGGGTGGATTGGGCCACAAAAGACCCGGCACCTCAGCCGGTGCGGGTGCGGGTAGCCCCTCAGTTTGCCAAGCTCGACCCGCGAGGAAGGCCCCGATCATGAGGGCCAGCACCAGACCCGTCCGGGTCAGGTAACACGTGTGACCTGGTTGATTCTTCTCCTTCATCAGGCGTGTTCCTTAGCAGCGCAACCAAGGAAGGATAGATCAATCGGACCCCATGAGGCGTGAGGTGATCGCCATCGGAGTAGACAGGGATCCCTTTCTGGATCGCCCGGCAGTACTCACCATCGGGGCAAAGCAGGGGAAATGGGTCCCAGAGTTGGACTGCAGGATAGCGTGCGACCAATTCCTGCAGTGCCGTCAGATGGGTGGCGCGACGTGCCAGCAATTCATCCCGTTTTCGCGAGAGTCCTGTGCGACAAGAAGATTTGCCGGCGAGCCACGGGTCCACGCAGCGCCACACCCGCTCTGGAAACAGTGGCAGAGGCGCCGTGATGATCACGCGCAGCCCCTTCGCCAGCAGGGGCTCCAGCCAAAGTCGAGCCTCGTCTTCCATTAGCGAGGTGGTGGGCGTCAAGTAATCTCTGATCTCGTAACGTTTCATTCGCAGGCTGGAGAGCAAAACCCAATCCCCCGGCCGGGTGCGCGAAAGAAGCTCACGCATGCGTGCCTCGTTGAAATGCAGACAGTCGACTGGCGTCCGTGAAGCCATGGGGCGCCCGGCCAGCAGGTAGCCACAGCCGGCCTTCGCCAGCGATGTCACGGTCATGCCCTCGCTGGCAAGGTGCTCGAATGCGGGGGCGAGGTGCATTGTGTGGGAATCCCCCGGTGCGAAGAGGCGCATCCCGTGCAGCGGCAACGATGATTCCGTGTGGTCGCAGTGGGCGGGTTTGCGCGTACGGATGAGTCCCTCGACTTCGTGACTTACCGAGCATGGCGAATAGTCGGTGCCCGACATATCCCACATCCGACTCCAGCGTTCATTCCATGTGGTGACCTTGCTGAAGCTGAGATGGGTGCGCGCCTCCCACAGGACCCACCCGAGGGCGAGGCCAGACAGCATCAGCAGGAGGCTGGCGGCAAGCGCCCGCGCGGAAGGTGCGTGCGTCAGCCACGCTGCGTGGCGTGTGGGCTGCTCCACCCAGCGATAGGACAGCATCGCGAGCACCAACGAAAGCACCACGGCAAGAATCCGCGCGGAGGTGGACTCGAGTTCCAGCGTCCAGCGCAGGCCCACGAATACAGGCCAATGCCAGAGATAGAGCGAATAGGAAATCCTGCCGATCGCCACCATGGGCGGCAGGCTCAACATTCGACTCCAGACACCAGTCGGGCCATGGCGGCCAGCGCATAGGAGCAGAAGAGTCCCTGCGACCGACAGCAGTGCGCCCGGCAAGGGCATGGCCATCTCTTCCGTCGTCTGCAGGGTGATCGCCAGCAGCACGACACCCAGGGTCGCGAGGCCAGTCACGCCCCACGGCGGGAGGCGCTGCGACTCCGGGCCGGAGGCCTGGGTCATGCACAGCAGGGCTCCGCTCGCAAGTTCCCAGAAGCGGGTGAACACCAGATAGAAGGCCAGGTTTGCGTCCTCGCCCTGCAGCCAGAGGCAGGCGGCAAAAGAGAGCCGTGCGCACAGGCCGAGCGGGAGGAGTGCCCACGTTCCCGTTGTCTCCCTGCGCCACAACCACCAGAACACGAGCGGCGGAGCCAACAGGTAATACTGCTCCTCGATGCCGAGCGACCAGGTGTGTAGCCACGGATTGAGGTTTGCAGGGCCGAAGAAATAGTCCGTACCAGCCAGCAGCAAGTAGATATTGCTGGCGCCTATGAAGGCGTACGCGCCCGTCAGGAAATCAGGCTTTTCCTGCCACGGCAGCATGGGGATGAACAAGATATACAGCAGCAGGCTCACGCACAACATGACGGCCAATGCCGGGACGATGCGCGCAATACGGCGCCCGTAGAATCCAAGCAGAAACTCCGGAAGCGCTTCTCCTTGCCGCTTCAGCAACGAGGCCGTGACGACATAGCCGGAGATGACGAAGAAGACGTCGACCCCTGTGAAGCCCCCGGGCAAGAATGTGGGGTCGAGGTGGAACATCACCACCGCGATGACGGCAATGGGGCGCAGCCCATCGATGTCCGGCCGATAGGCTGTAGTGATACGAAGCATGTCCTTTCAGCGGCCCTACAGGGGGCAACTTTAGGGGAGCGCCGGTTTCCGGATCAGCCCTTCCGGGTAGTGGGAATCAGATGTATGACCGCACCCCGCAATCTGAGAGCTATGGCACTGCCTTCCGTTGGTGAGAGCCTGTCTGCCAGGTGCCTTGGCAGGGTCATGGAGAGCAGCGCGCCTGCGGCGTCCGGCACCTCGAGCGTCATCCGCACGCGATCGCCGAGCGACAGATAACGACGCACAATCCCGCTGACTGGATTGTCGAAACCATCCGGCAGATGGGTTTCGTCAGCCTCACGCTCGGCCCGGGCCGCAAGCAGCAGCACACCTTCAGCGGGCAGGCAGGCCGTGGTGACAGCACCCGTTGGCGCATCCGCTTGGCGTTTGACCCGCAAGGCGAGCGCGCCCCACCTCAATCGGGTGTAATCCGCTTCATGTGCCTCCACCTGCACCTCCAGCAGGTTGCGCAGGCCCACCAGTCGGGCGACGTCCAAACTGTCCGGTTCACGCATGAGTGTCAGCGGCGGACCTGTCTGCAACGAGCTGCCTTGCGAGAGCAAAGTCATGCGGTCGGCGAGCATCACCGCCTCTTCCAAATCATGGGTGACGAGAATCACCGGCATGGCGAGCTCGCGACGCAGCTCTGCGAGTTCACCATAGAGCTTTTCGCGCGTGGCGCGGTCCACTGCGGAGAACGGCTCATCGAGCAGCAACACCCTAGGTTCGCGCGCCAGAGCGCGTGCGACCGCCACACGTTGCTGCTGCCCTCCGGAGAGCTGGTGGGACCGGCGATGCTCGAGGCCTTGCAGGTTGACCTTGGCGAGGAGGCGGGTAGCCCGCTCCCGCGCATCCGAGGCACATCGGTCTGGCAAGGCTTCGCGCACATTGTCGAGCGCCGAGAGGTGCGGAAAGAGCGCATAGTTCTGGAACACCATGCCGATGCGGCGGGCAGCCGTGGGCTTCGCGTGCCGTGCCCGTGTGTCCAGCCAGGTCTCACCGTTGCAGGTGATCCGCCCTTCGGCCGGAGTGTGCAGGCCCGCGATGCAACGCAGGACTGTCGACTTGCCACTGCCCGAAGGGCCGACCAGCGCCAGCACCTCGCCGGGCCCGCAAGTCAGCTCCACCGCCAGAGGGATAGGCGCCGCCTGATGCAGTGAAACCCGCAGGCCAGCTTCGTGCTCAGTCATGGCGTGCATGCCGCAACACACGATTGAGGGCGAGATAGGAGATGGCAATCGCCGCCAGCGAAATGGCGAGCAAGGCGGCGGACATGGTCGCAGCACCTGCGGTATCGAAGGCTTGCACGCGGTCATAGATGGAGATGGCAAGCGTGCGCGTCTCTCCAGGAATACTGCCACCCACCATCAGCACCACACCGAACTCGCCCAGCGTGTGCGCAAAAGTCAGCACCGCCGCAGACAGGATCCCCGGCCAAGCCAGGGCCAGCTCTATGCGCCAGAGTCGACGCCACGCCGACATCCCGCAACAACGCGCGGCCTCGCGCACCTCTATGGGAATCGCTTCGAAGGCCCGCTGCATGGGCTGAATCGCGAAGGGCAGGTTGAATATGAGAGACGCAATCAAGAGGCCATCAAAGGAAAACACGAGCTGCCGACCCGCCAGCGCCTGATACCACTGGCCCAGCTGGGAGTCTCCGCCCATGGCAACCAGCAGGTAGAAGCCGAGAACGGTGGGGGGCAGAACCAGCGGCAAGGCAAGCGCGGCCTCCACGAGAACCTTGCCCGGAAACCGGCGCCAGGCGAGCAGACGGCCCAACCACACACCAAGCGGCAGCAGCACGCCCAAGGTTGCGGCCGCGAGCAGCAAGGAGAGCTTCAGAGCATTCCAGTCCACGAGTGCGCTCAGGGCTGAGCCGGCAGATCGAAGCCGTAGCGCGCCAGCACGGCCCTGGACTCGGACCCCAGCAGCCAGTCATGAAAGCGGCGGGCGACAGGGCCCGCGGACTTCAGCAGCACCATGCGCTGGCGGAGTGGAGCATGGTCGTCTGCGGGCAAGAGGACTACTTTGGCCTCGGGCGTGAGACCGGGTGCGCGCGCGAGAGACCAGGCACTGATGCCGGCGTCCACGCTGCCGGACAGCGCGAACTGGGCGGCTTGCGCCGCGTTTTCACCCAGCACCAGACGCGGTTCCAGGGCCTCCCACAATCCTTTGGCGCGCAGAAGTTCTTCTGCCCGCTGACCATAGGGGGCATGGGCGGGATTTGGGATTGCAAAGCGGCGTACCTGCCCCGCTTTCACGGCGGCCGCCAGGCCCGAGAGGTCCGAATCCACTGCAATCCCGGAACTGGCGGCAACGAAGAGCGCGAGACGTCCCTCGCCGTAGAGCTGCCCGTCATCCACCGTGAGCTCGGCCCGAGCCAGGCGCTCAACCAAGGCCTGATCCGCCGACAGGAAAAGCTCGAACGGTGCCCCCTGTTCAATCTGGCGCGCGAAATTTCCGGAGGAGCCGAAAGCCAGACGCACCTCATGCCCCGTTTCCTGCTGGAACGCGGCAGCGAGCTCAGGCAGCGCAAATTGCAGGTCGGCGGCCGCTGCCACCACCGGGCCCCGCGCTTGTACCGGCTTCATACCCATCAGCAACAGGAGCGTTGGCACGAGGCAAACGCACGCGAAACGGCGGGGGAGATCCAAGGAAGGCATACGAATCATGTGGCCGATGCTAGCCAGCAAGGGGAAGGCAGACAATTACCGCGGGCAAGAGCCACACCAGACACCCGCAAAGCGTTCTCAAAATCGCGCGTGCAGCCGCACTTCAAGCCCGTCCTCGCCGGCCGCTAACCCGGAGGAAGTTTCTTTCCTCATCCCGGGTATGGCCGCACCACACATCACCCTCATCTTGTGCACGTTGAACCGCGCCGTGAGCCTGGCCGAGACGCTGGCGAGCCTCAGCCGCATGAGGAATTCCGCGCGACATGCCAGCAATGTGCTGCTGGTGGACAATGGCAGTACGGACAAGACTTCCGCGGTGCTGCACGATTTTGCCGCGCGCGAGCCCGGTGTGCGCCTGCTGCGAGAACCCCGTCGCGGCCTCTCGCATGCGCGCAATCTGGGGCTGGCGCACGCAGATTCTCCCTTCATCGCCTTTGTGGATGACGATGTGGATTTCGAGGCCGGTTGGCTGGATGCCGTGGTGGAAAGCTTCCGGGCGCAGCCAGAGATGGATGTGCTTGGTGGCCGCACCGACCCCCGCTTTCCCGGCCCGCGACCCGACTGGTTCTACGACCGCCTCATCACCTGGTATGGCTGCTCGCGCCTCGGCGAGCACTCGCGGTGGATGCGGCCCCTGGAATTTCCCTATGGCGTCAACATGGCTTTCCGGCGCGAAGTGCTGCTGGCCTCAGGTGGGTTCGCGATAGATCTCGGTCGTCGTGGAACCAACCTGCTCTCCAATGACGAGACCGAACTCTGCAGGCGCCTCAAGGCAAAGAGCCACCGCTTCTGGTACTGCGCAGAAGCACGGCTCCATCACCGTATCGCGCCTGAAAGACTCTCACCCGCATGGGTGCTCGAGCGTCACTATTGGCAGGGGATTTCGGATGTCATCATGGAGCGGCGACTGAAATTGGCGGGCGCCCAGTCATCGCGCGAGCGTTGGGGGTCCCTGCTGAAGGCGCTGTGGCTGGCGCATACCGGTGGGTCGCTGTCACCGCGCCGTCTGTGGTGGCATGCAAGACGGCAGTCGCTGCCCGACCGCGCGCACTGCGCCTATCTGCGGGGACGTTTGGTGCAGGCCCTCAAGGAGGCTGTGCGTTGGCCTTGAGTCACCCACCGCGCGCCGTCAGCACGCTGGCGCTTCAAGCTCGCCGCGGCTACTGGCGTTCCAGTCTTACAGCCTGCAACAGGTGCTGGGCGGCATCGGTGTTGTAGCCCAACACTTCGAGCACATGACCGCTCAGTTGCAGGGCAGCTTCCAGTGTTTCCGGCACCACTTCCACTGCGCCATGTTCGCGCAGCACCGCGGCATGCTGCTCGTCCCGCGCGCGCGCCAGCACCGGCAGTCCGGGTTGTGCGCGGCTGATGCGCTCGGCCATCTCCGCAGCCACATGCGGGTCATCCAAAGTGATCACTATCGCCATGGCACCCTCGGTGAGCTTGCCGGGCAGCAAGTCAGGGTGAGCGGCATCACCAAAGTACACGCTGGCGCCACGCGCGGAGAGCGTTCTCACCCGTGAGGCATCGCGGTCCAGAGCGATGTAGGGAATTCTTTCACGGTCGAGGATTTCTCCCAGCAGCTGACCCACGCGACCGAAACCGGCGATGACGACGTGCCCCGATAGATCCGGCAGGTCATCCAGCGCCATCTCCGGGTCATCCTGTGAGGATTCCAGCTGCCCTCCCAGCCAGCGACCGAGGCGCGCCACTGCCGGCGCCGCCAGCATGCTGAAACCCACCACGATGAGCATGAACTGCCCCGCTTCCTGCGGCAGCAGGCCCCGGGTGAGCGCGATACCGATGACGATGAAAGCGAACTCGCCACCCTGGCCGAGCAGAAAACCGCCTTCCACCGCCGTAGACCAACGCACACCGAAGAGGCGCAGGGCACCGGTTGCCAGCACTATCTTGATCAGAAACAGACCCAGAATGGATAAGGGCACCCAGAGGGGATCCGCAGCCAGTGCCCGCAAATCGACGCCCATGCCAACAGACAGGAAGAACAGACTGATGAGCAGGCCCTTGAAGGGCTCGATGGTGACTTCCACCTGATGCCGATAAGCCGTTTCCGCCAGTAGCAATCCCGCCAGAAAAGCACCGAGGGCAAGGGAGAGGCCGGCGGCCCAGGTCAGTGCTGCCGTGCCCAGGGTCACGAGCACAATCAACGCCATGAAGGCGTCCGACTGATGGGCCGATGAAACCCGGTGGAACAGAGGCTGCACCAGGCGTTTGCCGAGCACGGCAATTGCGCTGACGGCAACAGCTGCCTTGCCGGCGGCAATGAGCATGGCGTGGACCAGCGCCATGCCGCTTTCCTCGCCCACGTGATCCACCAGCACCAGCAACGGCACGACCATCAGATCCTGCATCAGCAACACGGCGAAGGCGACACGCCCCACCGCCGTTGCGATGGCGTGCCGCTCAGCCAGCAGCTGCATCACGATGGCGGTGGAAGACAGGGCCAGCGAAAGGCCCAGCACCAGTGCGGCACCCCCGGTATTGCCAAAGGCATAGGCCAGCGAGCCAATGACTGCGGCAGTCACCAGAATCTGGACATTGCCGAGACCAAACACCCAGCGCCGCATGGACCAGAGCCTGGAGATCGACATCTCGAGTCCCAGGGTGAACAGCAGGAACACCACGCCAAACTCGGCGATGGCGCGAGTGCCCTCGAGATCCGTGATGGTGAAGTGCCGGATGAATGAGTCCGGTGCAATCAGGCTGCCAAGGCCGTAGGGGCCGATGACAGCGCCCACGATGAGGAAGGCCAGCACCTGGCTCAGACGGAAGCGCCGGACCAGCGGAATCAGAATCCCTGCGATGGCACAGAACAGCAGCAGCTCACCGAGCAGGGGCAGCGCCGCATGCGCGGCCGGCTCGGTGGCTGGAGTCACTGCGATCCTTTCTTCAGCCTGCCCGCAACAACCACTCCACGATGGTTTCGGCAGCGTCTTCTGCGGAGAGTTTGGTGGTGTCTATCCTGAGCTCAGGATTCTCCGGGGCTTCGTAGGGCGAATCAATGCCGGTGAAGTGTTTCAACTCGCCGGCCCGCGCCTTGCGATAGAGCCCTTTCACATCGCGTCGCTCCGCTTCTGAAAGCGGGGTATCCACATGCACCTCGACAAACTCACCGGGCCCAAAGAGTGCCCGCACCATCTCGCGCTCCGCCCGGAAGGGCGAGATGAAGGCAGTCAGCACGATGAGTCCGGCATCGGTCATGAGCTTTGCCACCTCGCCCACCCGCCGGATGTTTTCCACGCGGTCCTCATCCGTAAAACCAAGGTCGCGATTGAGTCCGTGCCGGATGTTGTCCCCATCCAGCAGAAAGCTGTGTTTGCCAAGCGCGTAGAGCTTCTTCTCCACCAGATTGGCGATGGTGGATTTGCCGGCGCCGGACAGGCCCGTGAACCAGAGCAGGCGTGGCTGCTGGTGCTTCTGCGCAGCGTGCGCCTCACGCGTGATCTCCAGCGCCTGCCAGTGCACATTCTGGCTGCGACGCAGGGCAAAGCTCAGCATGCCGGCGGCGACGGTGCCGTTGGTGAATTTGTCGATGAGGATGAAGCCGCCGAGATCGCGGCTCGCCTCGTAGGGCTCGAAGATGATGGGCTTGTCCGTGGCCAGGGTCACCACGCCGATGGCGTTCAATTCGAGTGTCTTGGCCGCGAGATGCTCCATGGTGTTCACATTCACCTGATAGCGCGGCGCATGGATCTGGGCGGATACCGTCTGGGTGCCGATCTTGAGCCAGTAGGGTCGGCCGGGCATGAGCGCCTCATCCGACATCCACACCAGCGTGGCCTCGAACTGGTCGGCCACTTCCGGTGGATCATCGGCCAGCGCAATGACATCCCCGCGCGAGCAGTCCACCTCGTCGTTGAGGGTAAGGGTGATGGATTGGCCGGCGAATGCTTCCGGCTGGTCGCCATCGAAGGTCACGATGCGTGCCACGGTACTGACCCGGCCCGAGGGCAGGATGCGTACCGCATCGCCCGGCCTGACCTTGCCGGTTGCGATCATGCCGGCGAACCCTCGGAAGTCGAGATTTGGCCGACTCACCCATTGCACCGGCAGGCGGAAGGGCCGTGCCTGGTCCGCCGTCACATCCACTTCGACCGTTTCGAGGTGCTCCATCAGCGTCACGCCGCTATACCAGTGCATGTTGGTGGAGGCGGCGGTGACGTTGTCGCCCATGTAGCCAGAGATCGGGATTGCGGTGAATTCCGTGATACCGATCGAAGTCGCAAAAGCGGTGTAGTCCTCGACGATTTGATTGAAAGTGGCTTCGTCGTAGCCCACCAGATCCATCTTGTTCACGGCCAGCACCAGGTTGCGTGTGTATTGCTTATGGCCAGGGGTATCCGCCACGATGAACTTGCGCTTGTCGGTGGCAAAGAAACGGTAGGCCACATCGATGGTGATGCCCTGCTCGCGCTCTGCGGCGAGGCCGTCCACCAGCAAGGCGAAATCGATGTTCTGGCCCTGGGTGCCCACCCGGCGCGAGTCTTCCTCCAGCGCGGCGAGCTGATCCTCGAAGATCATCTTCGAGTCGTAGAGCAGGCGGCCGATGAGCGTGGATTTTCCGTCGTCCACCGAGCCGCAGGTGATGAAGCGCAGCAGGGATTTGTGCTGATGCTGCAGGAGATAGGCGTCGATGTCCTCGGCGATCAGCTCATGCGCGCGATAGGAGGATTCGGGATTGACCGTGTTCATCAGAAATACCCTTCCTGCTTCTTCTTCTCCATGCTCGCCGCCTGATCGTGATCGATGGCGCGCCCCTGGCGCTCCGAGGTGGTGGTGAGCAGGGTTTCCTGGATGACTTCCGTGAGCGTGGTGGCGGTGCTCTCGACCGCACCGGAAAGCGGATAGCAGCCCAAGGTACGGAAGCGCACCGAACGCATCACCGGTTCTTCGCCCGGGGCCAGCGGGAAGCGCTCGTCATCCACCATCAGCAACAAGCCATCGCGATAGACCGTCGGCCGGGGCGCCGCAAGATAAAGGGCACGATGGGAATGTTTTCCAGATGGATGTATTGCCAGATGTCGAGCTCTGTCCAGTTGGAGATGGGGAACACCCGGATGCTCTCGCCCTTGCGCTTGCGCGCGTTGTACAGCCGCCAGAGCTCGGGCCGCTGGCTCTTGGGGTCCCACCGATGGTTCGCCGAACGGAAGGAGAAGATGCGCTCCTTGGCGCGGCTTTTTTCCTCATCACGCCGCGCACCGCCAAAAGCGGCGTCAAAACCGTGCAGGTCGAGCGCCTGTTTCAGGCCCTCGGTCTTCCACATGTCGGTATGCAGGGAACCATGGTCAAACGGATTGATGCCTCGGGCCTTGGCCTCGGGATTCTGGTGCACCAGCAGCTCCATGCCCGCTTCCTGGGCCATGCGCCCGCGCATCTCGTACATCGCGCGGAACTTCCAGGTGGTGTCCACATGCAGCAGCGGAAAGGGTGGTGGCGCGGGATAGAAGGCCTTGCGCGCCAGATGGAGCATCACGGCCGAGTCCTTGCCTATGGAGTACAGCATGACGGGCTTTTCCACCTCCGAGACGACTTCCCGGATGATGTGGATGCTTTCGGCTTCCAGCCGTTCGAGATACGTCAGCACATGGGTCATGGCAATTCAGTGGCTCCAAAGTGGCAGTGCCGGTCAGGTTAACGAGAGGTCGACCGGAGGCGTCCTCGCGCGGAATCTTCGAGTGGAAGGTTCGGCCGCGGTTCCAGATTCTTTACGTTGGGGATTGTGCGGCGCGAGAGTGCTGCAGGGCCAAGAATTTTTCGACCTCAGGCCATAACCGCATTTCTGGCAGGGCTCGGACCCTTTTGGGAGCACGCCCCGGGCGACCCCACCGGCTTGTTATAGTTCCTCCTCCCCCCGCAGCGGAGAGCCTCATGAGCGAAGACATCCTGCTGGTCAGCCAGGAAGACGGTGTTGCCACCGTCACCCTCAACCGGCCCGACAGCCTGAATGCGCTGTCCCAAGCCCTGCGCGCACGGCTGGCCGAGACTTTCAGGGCGCTGGCCGACAAGGGCGAGGTCCGGGTGGTGATTCTCACCGGCACGGGGCGGGCCTTTTGTGCGGGCATAGATCTCAGGGAACTGGGCAGCGGCGCCACGCAGGTCGGCACCCCGCGCGACCCGGCCTTCGATCCCACCAGTGCCATGGCGGCCTTCCCCGGCCCGGTCATAGGCGCCATCAACGGCGTGGCGATCACGGGCGGCTTCGAGCTTGCCCTCGGCTGCGATGTGCTCATCGCTGCGCCCACGGCGCGCTTCGCGGATACTCATGGGCGGGTGGGCGTGCACCCGGCCTGGGGTTTGAGTCAGCGACTGTCTCGCCTCATCGGCGTGAATCGGGCCAAGGAAATGAGTCTGACCGGGAATTTCGTGGATGCCGCGACCGCCGAGCGCTGGGGCTTGGTGAATCGCGTGGTGGAGGCCGAGGTGCTGCTACCCACCTGCCAGCAGCTTGCCCGGGACATGCTGAGTCTGGAGCCCGCGATGCTCGTGTCTTACAAGCGGCTCATCGATGACGGCTACGGACTGTCCTTCAGCGAGTCCATGCGATTCGAGGCCGAGGTCGCGCTGCGTGAGAACGCGGCGGTCGACCCGGCGGCAGTCGCCGCCCGCCGCGCCGCCATCCAGGCCCGCGGGCGGGATCAATCGGGCTCAGGCCAGCGCTGAGCCTTACGGGGGGGCGGGCGCTCAGGCCCGCCCTGAACGCAACACCTGTCCGGGTCGAGCGCCGGTATCCCGGCCCGCTTCGAACAGCGGGGTGCCGTTGACGATGGTGTACTCGATGCCATGCGCCGGCACGACCAGTCGGCGTCCACCACCCGGCAGGTCATGACGCATCTCGCCACGCTTGCTGGAGCCCACGCGCGCCAGATCGAAGATGGCGAAATCCGCGGCAAGACCCGGCGCGATACGGCCACGATTCTGGATCCCGAAGAGCGCCGCCGGCTCCGTGGTGATGCGCTTGACCGCGTGCTCCAGGCTCATCACTTCGCGATCCCGCACCCAGGTGCCCAGCAGATAGGTGCAGTAGCCCGCGTCGCAGAACATATCCACATGCGCGCCCCCATCGGAGAGGCCGATGATCGTGCGCGGATCCTTGATGAGCTCAGGGATCCGGCTCTCGTCCGAGTTGAACAGTTCGTAGGTGAACTGCATCTCGAGGTTGTCCTCGAGCGCGAGGTCCAGGAACGTGTCCATGGGATCCTTGCCGCGCTCGCGGGCCACGGACTCCACATTGCGTCCCAGGAGGGGTGTGAGCGCGGGGTTGCCCACTTCATGGATGATGGCGCGCGACCAGTCCCCGGTGAAAATCTTCGGAACCTTGAGCGCCTCGCGGAAAGCGTCGCGGAATTTCTGATCCCGATACAGCTGCGCCTGCTCTTCCGGCGGACGATTGAAGGCCGGATTCCAGCACGGCATGTTGGCGAAGAGGAAAGGCTTGCGCAGATCGATCTGCGTCATCATCGGCCGGCAGGTCACCTGGGGCAGCGCGCCGCGTTTCAGCAGATCAGCGGCTTCCCGCAAGGTGCGCTGGGGGGCTTCCGGGTTGTCCTCGCGGTTCAGCAATGCGAGCCAAGTCACGGGTCGACCGCTTTCCGTAAGCAGCATGTCGAGCAATTCATATTCGCGCGGATCGAGCACCGAGACTTCATTGGTCAGCGCAATCTCGATGGCGCCGCGCCCCAGATCCCGTAGCACGTTCGAGTAGGCTTTCAGCTCCGAGTCGCTCGCGAGGCGGCAGGCAAGCGGCCGCCCTTGATAACCAATGTGCTGGCCCGCGAAGGTGGAAGTGAAGCCCATCGCGCCGGCTTCCATGGCTTCCCGCAAGAGGCCGCTGATTTTTGCGGTTTCCTCGGGCGTGGCCGCCCGCTCCATGGATTCTTCGCCCAGTACGTAGTGGCGGAAGGGTGTGAGCGCGGCGAGGAAGCCGAGATTCAGGCCGGAGCCGCGGCGTTCTGCGGCATCCATGTACTGCGGGAAGGTCTCCCAGTCCCAGGTCACGCCCTTGTTCAATACGTCGAACGGGATGGCTTCCACGTTCACCAGATCCCAGGCGGCGATTTCGCGCGTCTCGGGCCGGCAGGGCGCGATGCCCACGCCGCAGTTGCCCATTACCACCGTGGTCACGCCATGCCAGCAAGAGGGGGTGGTGATGTCGTCCCAGCAGATCTGCGCATCGTAATGCGTGTGGGGATCGACAAAGCCGGGAGCCACGATGAGGTCTGAAGCATCGATGGTCCGGGTGGCGGAGCCTGCCACCTTGCCGACATCCACGATGATGCCGTCCTTCACGCCGATGTCGGCTTGCTGGCGGGGCGCGCCAGTGCCATCGACGACCGTACCGTTCTTGATGACGAGATCGTAGGTCATGGCGGGGTCTCTCTGTGCTGGTAGGGGGAGCGCCGATGCAGTCCGGGACTGCATGCAACGTGCTGGCGCCTACTATACGCCCGCAACCGTCTCCGCCAAGCGTGTTTGCGGCGCAATAAAACCGGTGTGGAGTAGCGAACGACCAGACACGGCGCGCGTAGGCTTGTCACCGAGCAGCGCACACAAGGTCGGCACGATGTCCATTGAGCTGTGGCACCCGTAATCACCGGCCTTGATTCCAGCTCCGGCGAAGAAGGCAACGCCAGCACCTCCGGTGTGGCCGCCGTTGCGTCGCCACGGTACGGGACCCAGGGTGCCGTGACGCGGATGGTGCAAAGCTGTGGGTGACCCCGCCCAGACAATGCGCAGATCGGCCTCCGATTGCCCGCGTTGGAGAGGATCGCCGGGGGTGATCTCGAGGGAGGCGACTGCCGGTTTGCCGGTGGCCGGATCGAGACAGGCTTGGAGCAGCGCGCGCACCTGGGCGAGCACTTCCGGATACCGATGCAGTGATACACGCCCCTGCGCTTCTCGTTTGCGGAGATTCACGCGCAGGCGTCCGTCATAGAAGCTGGGCAGCGCGAACACCTCCATCTGCGGCCAGTACCGCGCGTACTGGGTGGCAGGCATCCAATCCAAGGAAGCGCCCGCCTCAGGATCATGCGTGGCCTGTGTGGCGCGAGGCTGCGGCAGGTGCCGTCCGCGCAGTGCAGCTCCAAGGTGTTTGATGAAACCCGGCGCACCAGAGTGCCGGAAATGCGCACGCACGACCTGTTCCCAACGTTCACCCGGGGCCAAGGGCACCGGGTCGGCTGCGCGCCAGGCCGACGGTGGGCAGAACAGTGCCGAACCGAAGAAATCACGGAGCAACAGCTCGGGCAACAGCAACATGGCCGGAACATCCGCCGCATTGCGTCCCATGCCGTGCATGGCAAAGGCCGCCAGCGTGGCCTCGGGGAAATCAGCGGCCAGCTGGCCAATCAGCGCGTCCGCAGCGGCGTAGACCGATTCGATGCCCGCCCGCGCAGCCGGTGCACTGGGATGATGATGGAGCGGATGACCTTCATCCACACCATGCCAGAGTGGCTCGATCACCGAGTGAAATTCGCTGACCACCAGGAACGCGAGATCCCAATCCGGGCAGCGTTCGCGCAGCAGCCAGCGCGCCACGGCTGCACGCTGTTCCACTGCGCGGGTGAGCGCGACACCGGCCTCACGCGTGAGCGCGGGATCGGGCCAGGTGAAGCCGTAGATGAAACGCTGCGCGGCGTAGGGGCCAAAACGAGCCTCGATTTCCGCCGCCAGCGCAGGAGGGCTCGCCTGCGCGGCCACACCCGGATCATGGGCTCCCCAGTTCACCAGTCCCCGCACCGAGGGCGCCTGGGCCAGATCAAAATAAGGCGCGTCAAATACAACCGTGCGGGCGGAGAGCCCTGCCACGAAGGGCGGACTGCGCGTTGCCACCTGGGTCACCGTGTAACGTCGGGGGTCAAAATCGACAGCAGACCAACGTCCGCTGAGTTCAGGTCCCTGCCCCGTGCTCACATGCTCCCAGGAAAGCCCCGAGTAGCGATCTTCCCCATGCTCCAGCGTGAAACGCGCACTGCGGGTCAGCAATTGCTGCAGGTGCGGCATGCGTCCTTCCGCCATGAAACGTTCGGCAAGCGCAGGGTCGTAACCATCGAGGCCGATAACGAGCAATTGGGGGCGGACAGGATTCATGCAGCAGAAAGCGGCCGGCGCCGACTGGACTTGAGTCGCGGTGAGTCTTTCGGCGGGCGTGAAGTGGCCAGAGGCGGGGTCCTGCCGTTACGCTTGGCTCACGTACCTCGGCAAGCACATCCATAACGACAAGGAGCGGGGAGATGATCAAAGGTGTTGCACTGGTGGCGAAAAAGGCTGGCATGGACGACGCGGCGTTCCATCGCTACTGGAAGGAAGTCCATGGGCCGATTGCGCTGCGCATCTCGGCACTGCGCAAATACGTGCAGAGCCATCGGCTCGGTACCCCGTTGCCGGGTTTCGAGAACGTGCCCTATGACGGCGTGGCGGAAGTCTGGTTCGACTCCCTCGCTGATCTCACCGGCATGGCCCAGAACCCGGAATACGTGACCGGCGCGCAAGCGGATGAGCCCAATTTCATCGACACCAGCAAGCTGCAGTTCCTGGCAACGCACGAGCATCTGATGTTCGAGGAAGAGCCCCTCAAAGCCGACACGCGCTGGATCAAGGCGGTATTCCTGCTCAAGCGTCGCCCCGACCTCACCGTCGCGCAGTTTCAGGACTACTGGAAGAACGGGCACGCGCCGCAGATTCCGCGCGACATGGGCGTTTTGCGCTATGTGCAATGCCATCAGGTGCCGGAGACGTATGCGTCCGGTACACCGGCGTATGACGGCATGGCGGAGCTCTGGTTTGCCGACATGGATGCCTTCATGCGGTACTGGACGAGCCCGCGCATCCAGCAGATTTTCGGGGACGATGCACCGCGCTTCCTGGGCGAAGGATGTACGGCCTTTCTGGCCGAAGAACATCGGGTGCGCTGGCCCGGCGTGTGAGCGCGTGCAGTCGGCGCCGAAGTTGCTGCGTTGACGGCGTGACGGGGCTTCGCTAGTCTCGCGGCCATACGGGTGGGGGTATGCACCTGCGTTGACTTGACGCAGGCCCCCCGCGCACCGGGGAGGTCGGCATGGACAAGAAAAAGACGCTCCAGGGGCGGTTGATCAACGCGCCGGTCGTCGAGCGCAGCGCACAGCCCGGGGCGCGACGGGCTTTCCTGCGCGGCCTGGCGGGCGCCTCCGCAGCACTGGCAAGCGGTGGTGCGGCCGCGGGCTTCACGCCCGGAGAGCCGCTGCCGGTGCCGGACTCCATGAAGCGGCTCGGCAAGCCCGTGGCGGCACAGCCCTACAGCCAGCCCTCGCCACACGAGGCGAACGTCGTCCGCCGACAAAGCCCAGGCCTCACCCGCACCAACGAATCCTCCATCGCCTTCACGCCCTTGCAGAATCTCTTCGGGATCATCACGCCGAGCGGTCTGCACTTCGAGCGCGATCACGCCGGCGTGCCGGATGTCGATCCCCACCAGCACCTGCTGGCGCTGCACGGTCTGGTGGCGCGTCCCAAGCGGTACACCATGGAAGACATCCTCCGCATGCCGTCCGTGTCGCGCGTGCATTTCCTTGAATGTGGCGCGAATACCGGCATGGAATGGGGCAATGCCGCCGTGCCCACGGTGCAGTTCACGCACGGCATGCTGTCCTGCGCGGAATACACCGGGGTGCTGCTGTCGACCTTGCTGGAAGACGTGGGCTTCGATGCCAAGCGCGCCCGCTATCTGCTGGCGGAGGGCGCGGACGGCGCAGCACTCACGCGCACGATTCCGCTTGCCATGGCCTTGGATGATGCAATCGTGGTGTATGGCCAGAACGGCGAAATGCTCAGGCCCGAAAACGGCTATCCGTTGCGCCTGTTCGTGCCCGGCGTGCAGGGCGTCTCCAGCGTGAAGTGGTTGCGCCGCATCGAGGTGGGCGATCAACCCTGGCATACGCGAGAAGAAACCCTGCATTACTCGGATCTGCTACCTGACGGCAAAAGTCGTCAGTTCACCTGGATTCAGGAAGCAAAGTCCGTGATCACATCGCCGTCGGGCGGGATGACCTTGCTCGACAAGGGCGGCTATTACGAGATCACCGGCCTCGCCTGGTCCGGGCGCGGCAGCATCAAGCGCGTGGATGTGTCGGTGGATGGCGGCCGCAACTGGAAGACGGCCACCCTGCAGACACCGGTACTGCCCAAGGCGCTCACGCGTTTCCGCTTCGACTGGGTGTGGGATGGTTCGCCTGCGCTGCTGCAGAGCCGGTGCATTGATGCCACCGGCTATGTGCAACCGTCCATCAAGCAACTCCGCGAAGTGCGTGGCACGCGCTCGATCTATCACAACAACGCGGTGCAGACCTGGCAGGTGCTGGCCAGCGGCGAGGTGCGCAATGTTCAGGTCTAGCGCCCTGCTCGCCGCGCTGCTGCTCTGTGCCGGCTCGGCCACGGCGGCGACGCCCTGGCAATCGCTGGGGGAGCCGCTCACCGCGCGCGAGATCTCCAGCTGGGATATCGATGTGCGGCCCGATGGCATGGGACTGCCGCCCGGCAAGGGCAGCGTGGAGCAGGGCCAGACTCTTTATGATGCGCAGTGCGCGAGCTGTCATGGGGTCTTTGGCGAGAGCAACGACTACCTCGCGCTCACCGGTGGCATAGGCACTCTGGCGAGCGACACCCCGCAACGGACCGTGGCGAGCAAGCTCGACTACGCGACGACACTCTGGGAGTACATCAATCGCGCGATGCCGTTCACGCATTCCAAGGTGCTGACAGTGGATGAGGTGTATGCCGTCACCGCCTATGTGCTGAATCTCGCCGAGATCCTGCCCATGGATGCGACGCTGGATGAAAAGACCCTGCCGGCAGTCGTCATGCCCAACCGCGAGGGCTTTACCCAAGCACACGGTTTCATGACGGTGGACGGCAAACCGGACGTGCAGGCCAAGGCCTGCATGCAGGACTGCACGGGTGAAGTGACGGTGAGCTCCGAATTGCCTGCCGGTTTCACAGAGGAGATGTATGGCGATATCCGCACCCACTTCCGCGCACTCGCGGGCCTGACCGATCTGCCGGCCACTGCCCTGGCGCCGGCCACGAATGCGGGTACCAAATCCCCCGCCGAGCTCGCTGCCGCAAACGGCTGCCTCACCTGCCACGGCGTGGACACACCCATTGTCGGGCCCGCCTTCACTGCAATCGCCGAACGCTATGCCGGCAACCCGGAGGCCAGCGCCCTGCTGACCGCCAAGGTACGTGCAGGTGGCAGCGGCGTGTGGGGCGGTGCGATGATGCCGGCCCAAGCTTCCATCCCGGATTCGGATCTCGCACTGGTGTTGGCCTGGCTGCTCGCCGGCGCGCCCGCAGACTGACCCGCACACTTTCATTCCACTGTTCATTGCTCCCGCGATACTGGAGGCCTTGCATGAAAAAAACCCGCCGCGGATTTCTCGCCTTGACCGGCCAACTGGGACTGGCGGCCGCCACCCTCGCCACCGGCCTCTTCAGCCGTCTGGCCCAGGCCGTGGATGCGCGACCCGCCTTTGAAGCCACGAGCTTCAAGGAGGCACTCGCCTCCATTGGCGTGACCGAGCACAAGGCCTCGGCCGAGATCATCCTGAAGGCCCCGGATATTGCCGAGAACGGGGCGGTGGTGCCGGTGGAAGTCACCAGCAAGCTGCCCGGCACCCGCTCGATCGCGCTGCTGGTGGAAAAGAACCCTCACCAGATGTCCGCCGAGTTCATGATTCCCGAAGGTACAGAGGCTTTCGTTTCCACGCGCCTCAAGGTGGCGGAGACCTCCGATGTCTACGCCGTGGTGAAAACCGATGCCGGGGTGTTTCATGCGGCCAAGGTGGTGAAAGTCACCTTGGGCGGTTGCGGCGGTTGAGCAAACAGAGAGGAGCAGGGCAATGCCAGATCCGATGCGCATCCGCGCCGTGATGATGGGTGAAGTGGTGGACGTGAAGATCCTGATGAGCCATGTGATGGAAACCGGACAGCGCAAGGATGCCGATGGCAATGTGGTGCCAGCGCACTACATCACGGAAGTCACCGCCACCTGCAAGGACAAGACGGTCATGAGTGCAGCCTGGGGGCCTTCCGTGGCCAAGAACCCCTACTTCTCCTTCCGCTTCAAGGGCGGAGCCAAGGGCGACAAGCTGTCGATCACCTGGAAGGATACGGCCGGCGGCACCCGCACGGATGAAGTCACCATCAACTGACGCACTGCTTGCAGAGGGGGATTCATGGCCTTGCCCGCACGTTCGACAAGCTCGCTGATTGCAAGCCTGCTGCTGGCCCTGAGCCTGCCGCTCGCCGCCGAGCAGACCTCGGAGGAAGCCATCGCCGAATACCACGCCATGTTTGGCGACGAGAATCCTGCCGAGCTCTGGCAACTGCGCGGGGAAGAGCTCTGGAAGACGCCACGCGGACCGCGCGAGGTGAGCCTCGAGGCTTGTGATCTGGGCAAGGGGCCTGGTGTCATTACCGGCGCTTATGCGGAGCTCCCGCGCTGGTTCGAGGATACGGGCAAGGTGCAGGACTTGGAGTCCCGGCTCGTGACCTGCATGACTACGTTACAGGGCCTGCCGGAATCCGAGGTGTTCGCCATCAAATTTGGTGACGGGGAGCGCAAATCGGATCTGGAGGCGCTCACGGCTTATGTGGTTGCCGCCTCACGCGGCAGTCGAATTTCCATTCCTCTCGATCATCCTGCGGAAAAAGCGGCCTACGCACTGGGCGAGAGTGTGTTTTTCTATCGGGCCGGACCGCATGACTTTGCCTGCGCCACCTGCCACAGCGAATCCGGCAAGCGCATCCGCCTGCAGACCTTGCCGCAGCTCACGACCAAGGAAGGCGCCCAGGCCGCGTATACCCGCTGGCCGGCCTATCGGGTGTCACAGGGCGAGCTGCGCACCATGGAATGGCGCCTGCAGGATTGCTTCCGCCAGCAGCGTCTACCCCAGCTCAAATACGGTTCCGATGTCGCCATCGGTCTCACCCTCTATCTTGCACGCAAGGCCGAGGGCGGTGAGATGGTCGCACCGTCCATCAAGCGCTGAGCCGAGGAGCCCCTATGAAGACTCTCGAGAGTTCCCGCTGCCGCAAGATGCTCCTCGCAGTGGCGTGCGCTGCGCCGATGGGCCTTGCCGCGGCCGAGCCGACAGATGCCACTCGGGACATCACGGCCATCATGAAATCCGCCTTCGAGGACAAACGCCAAGCCACTCTGGATCGGCTCGATCAGGACGAGACCCAGAAACTTTGCACGGAGGCCCGCGATCAGGCTCTGCCGGCGGTAGTCGCCAAGAAGATCGCAGAGATCAATCTGGCCACGGTCAAGCCGCCGGCTGACGGCCAGTACCTGGGCGACTGGCAGAACGGCGAAGTCATTGCCAACACGGGCACCGGCTTGCAGTCCAGTGATGATCCCGCCAAGCCCAACGGCGGCAACTGTTACGCCTGCCATGAGCTCTCTCCGACTGAGATGGCCTATGGCACCCTCGGGCCCAGTCTCAAGCATTACGGCAAGCTGCGCGGTCAGGATCCCGCCGTGCTCGCCTATGCGTGGAGCATGGTCTACAACTCGAACAGCTATGCGCCGTGTTCCAACATGCCGCGCTTCGGCCACCGGGGGATACTCACCGAGCAACAGTTGAAGGATGTGATGGCCTTCCTGTTTGATCCCGCCTCGCCGGTGAATCAATGAACCGTCGCGAATTCATGCAGCTGCTGGCGGTGGCAAGCGCCAGTGGCTTCAATCTGCACAGCCCGGCGGCGCTCGCGAACGCGGAGGGCTCCGCACTCTATGAGGTTCCGCCCTTCGGCAATGTGAGCCTGCTGCACTACACAGATGCGCACGCCCAGCTGCTGCCCATCTGGTTCCGCGAACCGCGCGTGAACCTCGGGCTCGGGGAGTGGCGCGGTCACCCACCCCACCTCACCGGCGAGCATTTCCTCAAGCATTACAAGCTGCAGGGCGACACGGCAGTGGCCCATGCGCTCACCTGCCTCGACTTCGAGGCGGCGGCACGCACCTACGGCAAGGTGGGTGGCTACGCCCATCTTGCGACCTTGGTGAAGCGTCTGCGGGCGAGCCGGCCGGGTGCCCTGCTGCTCGATGGGGGCGATACCTGGCAAGGCTCCGCCACCTCGCTGTGGACGCAGGCCGCGGACATGGTCGCCGCCCAGCTCGAGCTCGGCGTGGACATCATGACCGCACACTGGGAATTCACGTATGGCATGGACCGGGTGCGCGAGCTCATCGACGGTCCGTTGAAGGATCGCATCGCCTTCGTCGCGCAAAACGTGGTGGACAACGATTTCGGGGATGCCGTGTTTCCACCGTATGTGATGCGTGAAATGAACGGTGTGAATGTGGCCATCATCGGTCAGGCCTTCCCCTACACGCCCATCGCCAATCCGCGGCATCTGGTAGCGAGCTGGAGCTTCGGGGTGCAGGAAGAGCGCCTGCAGACCCTGATCGACCAAGTGCGCAGTGAAGGCGCTCAGGTGGTGGTACTCCTGTCCCACAATGGCATGGATGTGGATCTCAAGCTCGCCTCCCGCGTGCAGGGCCTGGATGCCATCCTCGGCGGCCATACCCACGACGGCATCCCGCATCCGGTGGAAGTCAAGAATGCAGGCGGCGTGACTCTGGTCACCAATGCCGGCAGCAATGGCAAGTTCCTGGGCGTGATGGACTTCGACGTGAAGGATGGCGTGATCAAGACCATCCAGTACCGCCTGCTGCCGGTGTTCGCGAATCTGCTGCCGGCAGATACGGCCATGGAGAAAGTGATCGCGGCCCAACGCGCACCCTTCGCAAGCAAGCTCGCCGAGCCCTTGGCCACCACGGAGGGGCTGCTGTACCGCCGCGGCAACTTCAATGGCAGTTTTGATCAGGTGATTCTGGATGCCTTGATGGAGACCCAGGCGACGCCAATTGCCTTCTCGCCCGGCTTCCGCTGGGGCACCAGCCTGCTGCCTGGCGACACCATCACGCGCGAGCGGCTGATGGACATGACCGCCATCACCTACCCCGCCGTCACCGTGAACAGCTTCACCGGCGAGCGCATCAAGGCGATTCTGGAAGACGTGGCGGACAACCTCTTCAATCCCGATCCCTACTACCAGCAGGGCGGCGACATGGTGCGCGTGGGCGGACTCAGCTACACCTGCGAACCGGGTGCCGCGGCCGGTTCACGCATCTCCAATCTGCAGCTGGGCGGTGAGCCGCTGGATGCCGCCAAGACTTACCGGGTGGCGGGTTGGGCCTCCGTGGCGGAGAATGCCGAAGGCCCGGCAATTTGGGATGTGGTGGCGGAGTACCTGCAGGCCCACAAGACCCTCGCCGCACCCGCCGTGAACCTGCCGACCCTCGTCGGCATGGACGGCAATCCCGGACTGAGCTGAGGACTACCCATGCCCGTAGCGGAGAAGGTCATGCCCCGAAAAAAGACGACGCCGGAGGCGAGCGCCCAACAGGCGGAGCACAAGCAGCGCATGATCGCCCGCCTGCGCCGGATTGAAGGCCAGCTGCGCGGTATCCAGGGGATGATCGAGCAGGATGCCGGCTGTGAGCCGGTGGCCCAGCAAGTGGCTGCGGCACGTCGTGCACTGGACAAGGCCTTCTTCGAAATCATCGCCTGCGCGCTGGAGGCGGAAGTCGAATCCGCCGCCAACTCCACCGCCGCCAAGGCGGCCGGCATTCAGGTCACGAGGATCCTCGCCAAGTACGGCTGACGTTCGAGCTGCCGGGAGCTGCTAGAATCCGCGGCAGTCTCCCCACCCCCAGAAAGCCGTCGCTTGGTCGCTCAGGACAGGGTCCGCCGCATCCTCGATCTCGCGCTGCCCGTGATCGCGGGCATGATCTCCCAGAACGTGCTGAACCTGGTGGATACCGCCATGGTGAGCCGGCTCGACCACAGCGACGCGGCACTCGCCGCCGTTGGCTATGGCGGGTTCGCACTCTTTGTTGCGCAGTCCATCATCTTGGGTCTTTCCACCGGCGTGCTGGCCGCGGCTGCGCGGCGCAAGGGCGAAGGCCGCACCAGCGAGACCGCCTGGTTCCTCAATGCGGCGCTGCTCATCATCGCGCTGGTGGCGCCGGTGATCTCGCTGCTGCTCATTCTTGCCATTCCCTATGTGTATCCGCTGATCAACAACGATCCGGACGTGCTGGCGCTCGGCATTCCCTACCTGCAGATTCGGGCCTTCGGCATCATTTTCGTTGCCATGAATTTCTCGTTCCGGGGTTACTGGAACGCGATCGACATGACTCGGCTCTACATGTTCACGCTGATCCTGATGCACAGCCTGAACATCTTTCTGAATTGGGTTTTCATCTTCGGCAACCTTGGCGCGCCCGCCATGGGCGTGCAGGGCGCAGGACTCGCCTCCATCTGCGCACTCTGCTTCGGGAGCACGTTGTATTTCCTGTTCGGCCTGCGCTTTGCGCGTGACTTCGGGTTCCTCAAGCGCCTGCCCTCGCGCCCGGACATCAAGCGTCTCATCAAAATTTCGGTGCCGAGTGGCGTGCACCAGATTTTCTTTTCCGCAGGCTGGCTCGGGCTATTCTGGATCATCGGCAAGGTGGGTACCTCGGAAGTTGCCGCCGGCAATGTGCTGGTGAACGTGATGCTGGTGGCCTGGTTGCCGGGCATGGGTCTGGGGCTGGCCGCCTCCACCCTGGTGGGCCAGGCGCTGGGGCGCAGGAATCCGGAGGAGGCCGCGCGCTGGGGTTGGGATGTGGTGAAGATTGCGGCCGTCGGCCTCACCATTCTCGGTCTGCCCATGGTGCTGATTCCGCGGGAATTGCTCACTGCCATCTACACCCTGGATGCACGCACCCTGGAGATTGCGCTGTGGCCGCTGCGACTCATCGGGCTCAGCATGATCTTTGAAGCGGTCGGCACCATCCTGCAGAACGCCCTGCTGGGAGCGGGCGATACACGCCGCGTGATGAAGGTCGCCATCTTCAACCAATGGTGCCTGTTCATGCCGGCGGCCTACCTGGTGGGCCCGATACTCGGCTACGGGCTGACCGGAATCTGGCTATGCCAGGTGGCGTACCGGATTCTTCAGGCCGGACTGTTCAGCCTTTTCTGGGTGCGGAGGGACTGGGCTCGGATAACGGTGTGACGCCTTATCGATTAGGGGTTACGAGGCCGACATGCCTCCATCAATCGGGAAGGTCGTGCCGGTGGAGTAGCTGCTCTCGTCGCTGGCGAGGAACAGGACGAGGCGGGCGACCTCATCCGGCTGGCCGTAGCGCCGCATCGGAACGCCGGCTGCGAAGCGGGCCTTGGCTTTCTCTGGAGCGTTCGGGGCATAACCCTGTTCGATGGACTCAATCATGCGCGTGGCAATCGGCGAGGGGTTGATGGTGTTCACGCGGATGTTGAGCGGGGCGCACTCCAGAGCCGCCGAGCGCATGATGCCAACCACCGCGTGCTTGGCTGCTATATAAGGAGACAGGCGTGGCATGCCCTTCAGGCCCCCCAGCGAAGAGGTGATGATGATGCTACCCCCGCCGGTGCGCGCCATCTCGGGGATGACATACTTGAGGCCCAGCCACACACCCCGCACGTTGACCGCCATCACGCGGTCGAACATCTCAAGCGGGTACTCAGGGATGCCGGCCACGGCCCCTTCGATGCCGGCGTTGTTGAAGAACACATCGATGCGACCCCAGCGCGCGACCGTCGCCTTCACATAGGCCTCGGTCTGCACCGGGTCGCTCACGTCCGCCACCATGGAGGCACAGTTCTCGGCACCGAGCTCGTCGACCGCAGCCTGCAATTGGGCGGCATCGAGATCCACCAGCATCACCTTGGCGCCTACCGCCACGAAGAGCCGCGCGGTGGCGAGCCCAATGCCTGCAGCTCCGCCGGTGATCAATGCCGTTTTGTTGCTGAGTCTGCCCATGTCACGCGCCCTTCGGTTTTTTCTGATTCAGGAGTTTATTACCGAATCAGGACGCCGGGGAGGCGGGCCTTCGGCCTTGCCGTGCCTCAACGGCCGTCGATGTACACACGGCGATGGGTGAATCGCCACTCGCCTTTTTCCTTGCGCAGGGTGTCGTGGTAGCCGCCGGTGAGCAGGTATTCGCTCTTGCCATCGTGCACCTTGAAGTAGATGAGCGCACAAGTGCCCTTGGCCGTTTCGCCGGCGATGTCGAAGCTGACATTCACCATCATGTGACGCACGCCACCGCCGTCCCACGACGCGTGATACTGACCGGTGAAGCGGCGCAGCTCCTCGTGGCCCCTGAAGGTGCCCATGACCGGGCTCTCGAACACACCGTCCGGGGTGAAACAATTGATCCAGTCGTCGAAGCGGGAGCTGTCCACGAAGATGGCATAGCGCGCATAAAGTTCGCGAATCTCCTCGCGATCCTCGAAGGTCCCGGTGATCTTGGGCATGACGCACTCCTGAGAGGATAAGGAGTCCGAGTGTAGCGCCAAATCCCGGAGGGAATACTGGCGCGGGCGCAAACCACGCATGCAGCCCAAGCGCACGTGGCGGTCGTTCCCGAAGGGCGCCTCACGCAGTGCGAAGCCCGGAGGGAATGCCGGCGCGGGCGCGAACAACGCACGCAGCCCAAGCGCACGCGGCGGTCGTTCCCGAAGGGCGCCTCACGCAGTGCGAAGCCCGCAGGGAATGCCGGCGCGAGAGCGGAAACTCAGTGCGAGCTACCTGCCCTCCCTCGCCACTGCGCGGTAGCCGATGTCACGACGACAATGCATGTCCTGCCACCGAATCTGATCGACGCGCTCGTAAGCCCTGGCCTGAGCCGCGGCGACGGAATCACCCAAGCCCACCACGCACAGCACACGCCCGCCGGTATTCACCACTGCCCCATCCCGCAGCGCGGTCCCCGCATGGAAGACTTTCGTATCAGGCACGGAATCTCCGAGACCACTGATGGCATGGCCCTTGGAGATCTCGCCCGGATAACCGCCGGAGGCGAGCACCACACCAAGTGCGGCGCGCGCATCGAAGTCGAGCTTGACCCGGCCCCCGCGCCCCTCGAGCAAGTCGAGGCCGGCGAGCACCAGGTCGGATTGGAGGCGCATCATCATCGGCTGGGTTTCGGGATCCCCGAACCGACAGTTGTATTCCAGCACCTTGGGCTCACCGGAGGGTGAAATCATGAGCCCGGCATAGAGGAAACCGAGATAGGGCCGGCCCTCGGCGGCCATGCCCGCCAGCGTCGGTTTGATGACCTCACGAATGACTCGCGCATGCAGGGCGTGGTCGACCACCGGCGCCGGCGAGTAGGCGCCCATGCCGCCGGTATTGGATCCCTTGTCGCCGTCGAACACCGCTTTGTGATCCTGAGCGGAGGCGAAGGGGATGACATGAACCCCATCCGTCATGACGATGAAGCTGGCCTCCTCGCCTACCAGGAATTCTTCCACGACGATTTCATTGCCGGCGTCACCGAAGGCCTCACCACTCAGCATTTCCCGGGCAGCAGCGAGCGCTTCCTCGGTGGAATGGGCAATGACCACGCCCTTGCCGGCAGCGAGCCCGGACGCCTTCACCACCACCGGCAACGGGTGGGCGCGGATGTAGGCCTCGGCGGCGGAGAGTTCGGCGAAATTCTCATAACGGGCGGTGGGAATACCGTAGCGCTTGAAGAAATCCTTGGTGAAAGCCTTGGAACCCTCGAGGATGGCGGCATTCGCGCGCGGGCCGAAACATTTGAGACCGGCCGCCTCGAAGGCATCCACCACACCGGCGACCAGCGGGATCTCCGGGCCTACGATGGTGAGGGCGATCTGCTGGCGACGAGCGAACGCAACAAGGGCGGGAATGTCTTCCGCGCCGATGGTCACATTCTCGACGCGCGACTCGAGCGCGGTGCCCGCATTGCCGGGCGCACAGAAAACCTTGCGCACGGCCGGTGACTGCGCGCATTTCCAGGCCAGCGCATGCTCACGGCCACCACCGCCGATGATCAGGATATTCATGGTCGGGAGAGCCTCGCTTGATCAGTGGCGGAAGTGACGCATGCCGGTGAAGACCATGGCCATGCCCGCCTCGTCGGCGGCAGCGATGGTTTCAGCATCGCGCACCGAGCCACCGGGCTGGATGACCGCCGTGATGCCTACCTCGGCGGCAGAATCGATGCCATCCCGGAACGGGAAAAAGGCGTCCGAGGCCATCACCGAACCCTTGACTACCAAGCCCTCGTCCGCGGCCTTGATGCCAGCGATGCGCGCGCTGTAGACGCGGCTCATCTGGCCGGCACCAATGCCGATGGTGCGGGAGTCACGAGCGTAGACAATGGCGTTGGATTTCACGCATTTCACCACCCGCCAGGCGAACATCAGGTCGCGGAGCTCTTCCGCCGTCGGCGCGCGACGCGTGACGATTTTCAGATCGGAGGTAGTGAGCGTGCAGGGAATTGCGTCCCGATCCTGCACCAGCATGCCACCGGTGATGCGCTTGTAGTCCAGCATGGGTTCATCAAGTGCAAAGGGCCCGACAATCAGCAGACGTAGATCCCGCTTGCGCTGGTAGATTTCGCGCGCCTCAACACTCACTCCCGGGGCCACGATCACTTCCACGAACTGGCGCTCAACGATCTTCAGCGCGGTGGCGGCATCCAGATCGCGATTGAAGGCGATGATGCCACCGAAGGCGGAAGTGGGATCGGTAGCCCACGCGAGTTCGTAGGCCGTTTCGATGTCGGCGGCCTCGGCAACCCCGCAGGGATTGGCATGCTTCACGATGCAGCAGGCTGGACCCTCGAAGGCCGCCACGCACATGAGTGCTGCGTCGGTATCCGCGATGTTGTTGAAGGAGAGTTCCTTGCCGTGAAGCTGGGTTGCCGCGGCGATCGAGCCGGAGGGCGGATTGGCCTCGGCATAAAAAGCCGCAGACTGATGTGGATTCTCGCCATAGCGCAGATCCTGGCGCTTGCTGAAGGCCGGCGCGATGCGCGGCGGAAAGCGCTCTTCCGCGTCGCCCTGTTGTGCAAGATAGGCGGCGATCGCGGCGTCATATTCACTGGTGTGGGCGAAAGCCTTGGCCGCCAGCCGGAAGCAGGTGGCGGGCGCGAGGCTTGCCGATCCTGCATCGAGCTCGGCTGCGAGAGCGGGATAATCGGCCGGATCCACGACTACTGCCACGTGCGCGTGATTCTTGGCCGCCCCCCGCAACATGGCGGGCCCGCCCACATCGATGTTCTCGATGGCGGTATCGAGATCGCAGCCTGGCTGGGCGATGGTTTCCCGGAAGGGGTAGAGGTTCACCACGAGCAGGTCGATGGGCGCGATGCCATGCTCGGCCATGACGGCATCATCCGTGCCGCGACGCCCGAGCAGTCCCCCGTGCACCTTGGGGTGCAGGGTCTTGACCCGACCATCCATCATTTCCGGGAAGCCGGTGTAATCCGAGACCTCCCGGACCTTGACCCCGGCCTGCACGAGCAGTTTCGCCGTGCCACCGGTCGAGAGGATTTCCACGCCATGGGCGACGAGGGAGGAGACGAAAGGCAGCAGACCTTCCTTGCTGGAGACGCTGATCAGCGCGCGTCTAATCTTGATCATTCAGGTGTGGGCCTTTCCGGTGTTTCAGGGATTCAAGCCGTAGCGTTCGAGTTTCTTGCGCAGGGTGGCGCGATTGAGGCCGAGATACTGGGCGGCCTTGGAGATGTTTCCGCGCGTGCGTTTCATCACCACCTCCAGCAGTGGACGCTCCACTTCGGCCAGCACGAAATCATAAAGCCCACCCGGATCATGTCCGTTGAGCTGATTGAAGTAGCGCTCCAGCGACTGCTTCACATGGTGGGACAGAGGCTGCGCCTCTCGCTCCTGAAGCATGCTCACAATCTGGGCGGTGGATGTTGCAATCGGCTTGGCTGGGCTGCTCATGCCGCGTCTCCGTAACAGTCGTTATTGTAATGGTTGAGAAAGTCGAGCTGGGCTGCAGCACTCTGCAGACGATTGAAGGCGGCGCGCAATCCATGCCCGTCGGCATGCCAGCGCTGGAGATACCAGCCGACATGCTTGCGGGCGATGCGCGAGCCCATGATCTCGCCATAGAGCAGGTGCAGTCCGGAAACATGCGCACGCAGGGTCGTGCGCAACGCATCCTCACCGGGACCAGCGAGGATCGTGCCATCTTTCAGCCGGGCCTGGATGCGGCGGAAAATCCAGGGATCGCCCTGCGCTGCGCGGCCTATCATCAAACCATCTGCACCCGTATGGGCCAGCACATGGGCGGCTTGCGCCGGAGTGGTGATGTCGCCATTCGCGATGACCGGAATGCGCACCGCCTGCTTCACTTCTGCAATGGTGTCGTATTCGGCGGCGCCACCGTAGCCACAGGCGCGCGTGCGACCATGCAGGGTGAGCGCCTGTATCCCGAGGTCTTCGGCCAGGCGCGCGATGCGCACGGCGTTGCGCTCGGAGGGATCCCAACCCGTGCGGGTTTTCAGCGTCACCGGCACGGACACAGCCTGCACCACCGCTGCGAGAATCTGCGCCACCAGCGGCTCATCCCGCAGCAGGGCCGAGCCGGCGAGGCGCTGGCAAACGCGCTTCGCGGGACAACCCATGTTGATGTCGATGATTTCCGCACCCTGTGCGACCGCCGCGCGCGCGGCCTCTGCCATGTCCGCCGGAACTGCACCGGCTATCTGCACGATGCGCGGCCCATGGTCCTCGCTCACATCCTGTCTGCGGCGGGTTTGCTCTGAATTGCGGAGCACGGGATCTGCCGACGTCATTTCGGCAGGCGCATAGTCAGCGCCTTCCGCGCGGCAGAGATTTCTGAACACGCGATCAGACACGCCCGCCATGGGCGCAAGAATCAAGGGCTTGTCGAACGTGTATGGGCCGAGCTGCATCTTGTTATTTCTTGTGGTGCACAACTCCGGAAAGGGAATGGTTGCCCTCGCGCTGCGAACAGCGCGTCCGGTGAGTTCAGATGCTGATGTCTTCGATCAGAACGGTGGTGCTGTGCGTGCACCACTTGCTACCTGCCCGCCCGATCGAAGTGAGGCTGAAGCAGGAGTTGGCCAAATGATAACCACAAAAATCGAGGCAAGAAAGCGCCCGAACCGCGAGGCTTGCGTCAGAGAAAGCTGATCTCGAAATTCTGCGCGCCGCTCCCGGGTTCCATCACTTCCAGCAGCACATGCACTTTGGCATCCGCGTCCACGCCAGCGGCGATGTCAAGCCCCTGTTCAAGATATTCACGCGGCTCGAAACGTCTCACTCCCGCGAGCTCGCCGTCTCCGTCTTCAAAACGAAGCTGCAGGATCGGATAGTCGGCAAGGTGCGGCGCACGATTGACGAACAAGGCAATGACGAGCAGGGCACCGTGGTGGTGCGGATGCACCCTGATCTCTCTCGCGACCAATTGGAACTCACCCGCACGGCGGGGCAGCTGTGACTCGCAGTTCAGCAGCGCGCACAGGCTGCGCGTGGTCTCTGCAAGGAGTGGCATGCGGGCATACCAGTGGTCGCGGGTATACCAGACAGACTGGGCCGCCAGCCCCAGCAAGGCGATGATGATGATCGCCCCCCATAACGCTTGCCAAGGTGGGCGGCGCTGGTTCAAGCCCACGACCTCATCGCGCAGGATCGCAGGAACGGCCGAAAGATCCAGAGCCCGGCCGTCGGCTGCGCGCGGTTCTTCGGCGAGCCGCTCGCGCGCATCGAACACATGATCGCATTCGCCGCAGGTGACATAGCCTGCAGCGGCTTCGAGGTGCCGCTGCTCTATGCGATAGACGGTTTCACAGGCGGGGCACTGCGTGAGCATGGACGGTCAGCGCCGCAAGCGGCCTGTGAGCAGCGCCCAGTCCGCATTGCTCCGGGGCTCGTCCATTTCAAACACCTCGTCATAGACCGCCAGCACCTTGGGCACCTGGTCCAGCATCAGGCCCGAGAGTGCGAGCTGCCCTCGCGTCGACAGTCTGGCCGCGAATTCATCGCGCAGGGCAAGAATGGGTTGCAGCAGGAGATTCGCCACGATCACATCGAAACGTCCCGTTTCGGAATCTTTGGCAGGCAGTTGCGAAGGCAAGCCGATGGTGATGTCCGCGCACTCATTGCGCAGCGCATTCTCACGAGTCACTTCGCAGGCGGCGGGATCGATGTCGACTGCGGCCACCTGCGGGGCGCCCAGCTTGGCTGCCGCAATGGCGAGGATGCCCGAGCCGCATCCGTAGTCCAGCACACGCGTGGAGGGCGTCCAGGCAAAATCGGCGAGCCAGGCGAGGCACAGAGCCGTGGTGGGGTGGGTGCCCGTGCCGAAAGCCATGCCCGGATCGAGATGCAGAATGTGCTCGGCCTCGGCTGGCGGCTCGCGCCAGCTCGGCACCACCCACAACCGACCGAAGCACAGCGGCGGGAAATGGGCGCGGAAGGCGGCCTGCCAGTCCTGATCCGCGACCAGACGCTGACGCGCACCGAGAGTGGAGAAGCCGGCCGTCGCGAGCGCGGCGATGACGCCCTCGGTTTCCTGCTCGGCAGGAAAGAGTGCTTCCACGCAGCAGTTAGACCACAGGGGTGGTTCGCTGCCATCCAGCAGATCGAACACCGGACGGTCATCCATGGCCTCGACCGTCACGGCCAGCGCGCCAAGTGCCTGGAGCGTCGTTTCCAGTCGCTCGACTTCCTCGTCACGCGCAGGAAGCGACAGCGTGCGCCAGGCTTCCCCGCTCACTCCTGTGCGAGCTTTCGTTCCAGATAATGGATATCGGTTCCACCCTGGATGAAGGCCCCATCGTGCACCAGCTCCCTGTGCAGAGGAATGTTGGTATCGATGCCGTCCACCACCATCTCGTTGAGGGCGCCTGACATGCGCGCCAGCGCTCCCGCACGCGTTGGTGCATGGGTGATCAGCTTGCAGATCAGGGAATCGTAATTGGGCGGCACGAGGTAGCCATCATAGAGATGGGAATCCACGCGCACGCCCGGGCCACCTGCCGCGTGGAAAGTCTTCACGCGGCCGGGTGAGGGCCGGAAAGTCTTGGGATCTTCAGCATTGATGCGGCATTCGATGGCATGGCCGCGCAGCACCACATCTTCCTGGCGAATCGACAGCTTTTCGCCCGCAGCCACACAGAGTTGTTCACGCACGATGTCGATGCCGGTGACCATTTCAGTCACGGGGTGCTCCACCTGCACGCGCGTGTTCATCTCGATGAAGAAGAACTCGCCGTTCTCGTAGAGGAATTCGAAAGTGCCCGCGCCCCGGTAGCCGATAGCCTTGCACGCTTCCACACAGCGTTGACCCATGCGGGCCCGTGTTTCCGGATCGAGGCCAGGTGCGGGTGACTCTTCAATCACTTTCTGGTGCCGGCGCTGCATGGAGCAGTCGCGCTCGCCCAGATGCACGCAATTGCCGTGATGATCCGCCAGCACCTGGAATTCGATATGCCGCGGATGCTCCAGGAACTTCTCCATGTAGACCGCATCGTTCTGGAATGCTGCCAAGGCTTCGCTCTTGGTCAGCTGGAGGGCATTGCGCAGGGCAGCCTCCGCATGCACCACGCGCATGCCGCGGCCACCGCCGCCGCCCGCGGCCTTGATGATGATGGGGTAGCCGATTTCGCGCGCGATGCGGGCGTTCTCCTCGAGATCGTCCCCCAGCGGTTTGCCTGAGCCGGGCACGCAGGGGATGCCGGCTGCCTTCATCGCCGTGATGGCGGAAACCTTGTCGCCCATCAGGCGGATGGTTTCCGAGCGTGGACCGATGAAGATGAAACCGCTCTGCTCCACGCGCTCCGCGAAATCGGCATTTTCGGAGAGGAACCCGTAGCCGGGATGAATGGCGACGGCGTCCGTGACCGCGGCCGCACTGATGACTGCCGGTATGTTCAGATAGGACTGTCCGGGCGGCGGCGGGCCTATGCAGACCGACTCGTCCGCCAGACGGACATGCTTGAGATCCCGGTCGACCGTGGAGTGCACGGCCACCGTCTTGATGCCGAGTTCCCGGCAGGCGCGCAGGATGCGCAGCGCAATTTCGCCCCGGTTGGCAATAACGACTTTGTCGAACATGCGAAACCCGCGCCTCAGGCGATGATGAACAACGGTTGTTCGAACTCGACGGGCTGGCCGTTTTCGGCCATCACCGAGACTACGGTGCCGGCGCGGTCGGCCTCGATGGGGTTCATGATCTTCATCGCTTCGATGATGCAGAGCGGGTCACCCACCTTCACCACCTGTCCCACCTTCACGAAGGCGGATGCCTCCGGCGAGGGCGAAGCATAGAAGGTGCCGACCATGGGCGAGGTGACCACATGTCCGTCCGGACGGGCCGGCGCTGCGGGTTGCGGGGCGGCGGCCGCCGCGGGTACGGGTGCAGGGGTGGCGATTGGCGCGGGTGCCGTCATGACAGGCGCAATCATCGCGCCGCCCTGCATCATGCGGCTGATCCGGACCGATTCCTCACCTTCCTTGATCTCGATTTCGGCGATGCCGGACTCCTCGAGCAGTTCAATGAGCTTTTTGACTTTTCGCAGATCCATGGGTGTCTCTCTTGAAAATTCGTGGCCGGAGGTCAGTCCTGCGCGAGGCGTCTGGCCGCGGCGCTGATGGCAAATTCATAAGCCTGTCCGCCCAGCCCGGTGATCACGCCGACCGCACAATCAGACAGGTAGGAGTGCTGCCGGAAAGGCTCGCGGGCATGCACGTTGGACAAATGGACTTCGATGAACGGGATGTTCACCCCCAGCAGGGCATCCCTGAGCGCAACGCTGGTATGGGTATAAGCGCCGGGATTGATGATGATGAAAGCAATTTGTTCGCTTTTGGCGGCATGTATCCGGTCGATGAGCGCGTGTTCGGCGTTGCTCTGGAAGCATGCGAGGGTGTGGCCGAGCGTTTCGGCATGCCGCGCCGCGGCGGCTTCCAAGGTCGCCAAGGTGTCATGCCCGTACTTTTCCGGCTCACGGGTGCCGAGAAGATTGAGATTGGGTCCGTTGATGAGCAGCAGGCTGGCCACTATCCCCACCTCGTGTGTCTACGACCGCTTTTTGCGGCGGCGCGGACGCTAGCACAGGAAAAGCCACGAAGCGAGCGTGTTCGCGACATTTCTCGGGTTTTTATGGGGTTTTCGGGTCCGCCGACGATCAGGGGGCAGTCTCGGGTGCCAGCAGGGGCTCGAGGGTCCGACGCGCCTCCGCGAGGCTCCACTCGCCCTGATGCGCATGGACCTGATTCCCCGAACGGTCCAGGACCACCGTGTAAGGCAGCCCGCCGATGGCGTTGCCCATCTCCCGCATCATCTGCATGACCTCGTTCTCGCCGACGAGTATGGGGTAGTTCACAGCGTGAGTTGCGACGAATGTCTTGACCGGCTCCAGGTCATCCAGCGCGATTCCCACAAATTGCAGGCCGCGCGGGGCCCATTCTTGCTGCAGCTGCACAAAAGCCGGGATTTCGGTCACGCAGGGCGGGCACCAGGTGGCCCAGAAGTTCACTACCACCACCGAGCCTCGCCATTCCGAGAGTTTGTGTGGCTGGCCGGAAAGGTCGCTCACCGCAATTTCCCCGGGTTGTGCTGCGCCCTCGGGTGCAGCATTTTGCTGCGGATCAGCCGTTGAGGCTGGTGCCGTGATCGGTGCAGCATTGCGCTGTCCCAACCAGAGGCCCGCAGCCCCGGCCGCCAGGGCAACCAGAGCGGTCAGGGCCCACAAGGTGGTCTTGCTCATGATTGCCGCTCTCCCTTGAATCGGGTCAGCAGCTCGCGGAATGCTGCAGCGTCGAGGTAGCCGATCAGGCGGTGCTGACGCTGCTCCTCGCCTGCAGCATTGAACAGCAGGACAGCCGGTGGCCCGTGGAGATCGAAGCGCTTGAGCAGGGCCTGGTCAGCCGCGTCACCCGGTGTCACATCAGCCCGCAGGAGACGGAAACCGGCCAACGCCGTCTGTACCGAAGGATCTGAGAAAGTGTTGCGCTCCAGACGTTTGCACTCGATGCACCAGTCTGCGTAGAAGTCGAGCAGCACGGGCTGGCCCGCGTTTTTTGCTGCAGCAAGTGCTGCAACAAAACCCTCTTCGCCCTTGACCGGCTGGAAGGCCTCCAGCGGGGTTTCCGCATGGGCGGCCCGCCCTCCGGCGAGCGGCCCCAGCGGTTTCAGGGGATCGGTTGCGCCCGCGGCCGCGCCCACCAGCAGGACCACGCCATAGCACAGCAGGGCCAGGCCGATGCCTTTCCAGAATCGCTGCCAGCCGGTGGCCGTTTCACGCAGGGGCTCCAGCGCGCCCAGGTAGATAGCCGCGGCAATGGCCAGCACCGCCCATAACGCGAGGGTGGCCGGGGCGGGAATCAGGCGCTCCAGGAACCAAACGGCAAGCGCCAGAAAGACCACCCCAAAACCCTGCTTCACGGCCTCCATCCACGGCCCGGTCCTCGGCAGGAGACGGCCGGCGGAGGCGCCCAGCACCAGCAATGGCGCGCCCATGCCAAGACCGAGCGCAAAGAGGGCGAGCCCCCCGGTCACGGGGCTGCCCTGATGGCTGAGGTAGAGCAGGGCTGCCGCCAGCGGCGGTGCAACACAGGGGCCCACGATGACCGCAGACAGGACGCCCATCACGGCAACCCCCAGCAGATTGCCGCCGCGCTGACGTCGGCTGGTGGCCTCCAGCCGGGTCTGGATGAAGGCAGGCACCTGCAAATGGAAAAAGCCGAACATGGACAGCGCCAGCACCACGAACAGCAGGCTGAAGCCGATCAGGATTGCCGGGTGCTGGAAGCTCGCCTGCAGATTGCGACCGAACATGCCGGCCACCAGCCCGACCAGCGCGTAGGCGCTCGCCATCGCGAGCACATAGACCAGAGACAGGCCGAAGCTGCGGGCGCCCGACAGGGGTCGCTGCTGGCCGACGATGATTCCCGTGAGGATGGGCACCATGGGGAAAACACAGGGCGTGAGGGCAAGCGCGAGCCCGGCGAGCAGGAACCACAGCACCGTGGCGCCGAGGGAACGGCTTGCGAGATCGGCTGCGATGCGGTCGGTCTCACCCAGCGGCGCGCCTGAAGCTGGCTGGTCACTCGCAGCTGCCGGTTCCGTCACGCCCGCCACCGGGGCTCCCGTCTCCCCGTCCAGCGCGATCTCCTTGCGAATCGGGGGGTAGCAGATCCCGTTTTCGGCGCAGCCCTGATAGGTGACCTTGACCCTCGCCTCCGTCGCCGGGTCCGCGCGCGTCACTGCGACAGGAACCACCAAGGTATCGCGATAAATCTCCACCCGACCGAATTCGGGATCATCCTTGGGCTCACTGGCGGGCAGCTGCAGGGCGCCAACGGCGAGCCCCGGTGACAGGGCTTCCACCTGCAGCTTGTCGCGATAGAGGTAATAGTCCGGGGCGATCTCGAACTGCAGCGTGAGGCCGTCAGCGCTTGCCTCATGCGTGAAGCGGAAGGCGGCGACCGGCGGCAGGAATTGCCGGGCGGGCTTGCTGCCGCCCAGATTGTCCAGGCCATCCAGCAGGCCAGCCGCACCGGCGGTCGCCAGCAGCGGCCAGAGCACCAGCCAGAAACTCAGCGTACTGCGCCGGACAATCACGCAAGAGACTCCTGTTTGACACGCCAGCGTTTCCGCAGGCGGGAGCGGGATTGTATGCCCTCAGCGTACGGGCCAGATAGCCTCGACGGGGCGGTTGCGGGTCACAGGGCCGTGAGCACGGCCCCAGCGCGGCGCAAGGTCTCATCCTCTTTGCAGAAGCAGAAACGCACCGAGCGTTCACCGGGGTCCTCGGCGTGGAACACCGAGGTGGGAATTGCGGCCACCCCCTTTTCAGAGGTCAGCCAGCGGGCGAACTCCTGATCGGGTAAATCGCTGATGGCGCTGTAGTCCACCATCTGGAAGAAAGTCCCGGCCGAGGGTTTGAGGCGGAATCGGGAGCCGGCAAGCGCCCCCACGAACAGATCCCGTTTGCGCTGGTAAAAACCCGGCAGGCTTGCCAGATGTTCCGGCTGCGCGCGCATGAAGTCCGCGAGCGCCCACTGGATGGGCGTGATGCCGACGAAGGTCACGAACTGGTGGACACGGCGCAGCTCCCGGGTGAGGACTTCCGGCGCCACGCAGTAGCCGGTCTTCCAGCCGGTGACGTGATAGGTCTTGCCGAAGGAAAAGACCGCAAACGCGCGCGCCGCCAGCGCCGGATAGCGCAGCACGCTTTCATGACGCACCCCGTCGAACACCAGATGCTCATAGACCTCGTCTGAACACACGATGAGATCGTGCCGTGCGGCCAGTCGTTCGAGTTCGCGCATGTCGTCGGCCGACATCACCATGCCGGTCGGGTTGTGCGGGGTGTTGACCATGATCATGCGCGTGCGGGGCGAGATCGCAGCGACTACACGCTGCCAGTCGATGCGATAGTCGGGGGCTGCGAGGGCCAGACGGACGGCCCGCGCGCCGCACAGGGTGACCGCCGGCTCGTAGCAGTCGTAGGCCGGGTCGAACATGATGACTTCGTCACCCGGCCGGCAAACGGCCGTGACGGCGCAGAAGATTGCCTCCGTTGCGCCGGGCGTGACGGTCACTTCGGTCTCGGCGGAAACGCGGGCGTCGTAGAAGTCGGCCACCTTGTCCCTGATGGCCTCGCGCAGGGGCAGGATTCCGGCCATGGGCGGATACTGGTTATGCCCGGCATCGAGGTGATGCTTGACGCGGTCTTTCAGCGCCGCCGGTCCGTCGTAATCCGGGAAACCCTGCGAAAGATTGATGGCACCGTGTTCCGCCGCCAGTGCGGACATGACGGTGAAGATGGTCGTCCCGACGTGCGGAAGCTTGCTGTTAACATTGAGGCTCATGGACGCATTATCGTGAATGTGATGCACAGCCCAAAGCCCCCACGGGGCATCACGGGTTCCTGGCTTCCATGATTCCCGGCACCAGCCTCGAAGGCCTGCCCTCCGCGCTGGGCGAGGATGCCCGGCGCTCCCTCATGGCCTTTGCCTCGGCGCTCGAGGCTGCCGGCCTGTCGCCTGATCTGGATGAGTCCTTGCTGGGCAGGCTCTTCGTCGCCAGCCCCTTCATCGCCGGGCACGCCCTGCGTGAACCCGCCGGGTTCCACGCGTCGATTCAGCCGGCGGCCCTGTGCGAGGGTTTTGATCCGCAGGCCTTCCGCACCGGACTGGCAGCGGAGTTGGCTGAAGCCAGCGATGAGCCCGACTTCCGGCGGAGACTTCGCCGTGCACGCAACGCACAACTGGTCCGCATCGCTTGTCGGGATCTGCTGGGTCTCGCTGACCTGACGACCGTGCTCGCCGAGATCTCGGATCTGGCGGACGCGCTCATCACGGGCGCATTTGCGTGGTTGCGGGCTCCGATGATCGAGCGCTACGGCACGCCGGTGGATGAGCAGGGTGAGCCGGTGGATTTTCTCGTGCTTGCCATGGGCAAGCTCGGCGGCCGGGAGCTCAATTTCTCCTCCGATATCGACCTTATCTTCCTGTTCCGCGCCCAGGGCGAGACGCGCGGCGGCACCCGGGCCATCGCCAACCAGGAATTCTTCGATCGCCTGGGCAAGAAACTCATTGCGGCACTCAATGACGTGACGGCTGACGGTTTCGTGTACCGCGTGGACATGCGGCTGCGTCCGTTTGGCGAGAGTGGGGCGCTGACCACCAGCTTCACCGCGCTCGAGCACTATTACAGCGTGCATGGCCGGGATTGGGAGCGCTACGCCTTGATCAAGGGTCGCGTGATCAACGGCGATGCACGGGATGTGCAGCAGCTGGAAGCCATCACCCGTCCCTTCGTATTCAGGCGCTATCTCGATTTCGGGGCGCTCGAGGCGGTGCGCGAGATGAAGGCGCTGATCAACGCCGAAGTGGCGCGCTATGGCATGGAGCACGATGTGAAGCGTGGCGCGGGCGGGATCCGCGAAATCGAGTTCATCGGCCAGATGTTCCAGCTCATTCGCGGCGGGCGTGAACCCAGGCTGCGCCAGCGCGGCATCGTTGCGGTGCTGGAAGTCTGCGCCGAACTCGATCTCATTCCGCCGGAGGAAGTGGCGGGACTGATCGAGGCCTACCGCTTCCTGCGGATTACCGAGCACCGCCTGCAGCAGGTGCGTGATGAACAGACCCAGGCCTTGCCGGAAAGCATGGAGGAGCGTGCGCGGGTCGCCTTCTCCACGGGTTTTGGGTCCTGGCCGGAATTCCTGGCTGCGCTGGAGACGCACCGGGCGCGGGTACGCCACAGCTTTGCGGCACTGCTCAACCCGAGTGAAGAGCAAGCGCCCGTCGAGACGGGCTCTGAGCTGCTGTGGCGCGACGGGCTCGACCCGGATCGCACTCAGGACATCCTGTCGGCGGCCGGTTTCGAGGATCTCGCGCGTACGGCGGAGGTACTGGCTCAGCTCAAGGATTCGCGCTTTCTGGGTCGCCTGAGCCAGGAGGCCAGGGTGCGGCTGGATCGCCTCATGCCTGCACTGGTGGCCGCCTGCGCGGGGCGCCAAGCCGCCACCGAAACTCTCGCGCGGCTCGGCGAACTGGTGCGCGCGGTGGCGCGACGCTCCGTCTACCTCGCGCTGCTGGCGGACAATCCCGGTGCCCTGAAACGGCTGGTCGCGCTGTGTAGTGCAAGCCTCTGGATAGCGCGCGAACTGACCACCAGCCCCATCCTCCTCGATGAGCTGCTGGACAGCCGCAACCTCTTTTCACCGCCCGCCCGCCGGGTGCTGGAACGACAGCTGGATGAGATGCTCGCCAATACCCGGGCGGAGGGTCTGGAACACGTGATGGAGACCCTGCGCGTGTTCAAGCATCAGCAAGTACTGCGCGTGGCGGCGAGCGACCTGATGGCCGGTTTCCCGATTGCGGAAGTGAGCAACCATCTCACGTGGATTGCCGAGGTGTTGATTGACCGCACGCGCGCCATCGCTTGGCAGGCGTTGGCCGAAAAACACGGCAGCCCCTTCATCACCCACGGGAATAAGACCCGCGAAGCCGGCTTTGCCGTCATCGCCTACGGCAAGCTGGGTGGACTGGAGCTCGGGTACGGCTCCGATCTGGACCTCGTATTCCTGCACGACACCCTGGTGGCCCAAGGACAGACTCGCAGCGAGGCGGAGGGCGCGCGCCCGGTGGCGAACGATGTGTTCTTCACCCGGCTGGTGCAGCGGATCATCCATCTGCTGGCCACCCGCACACCCGGAGGCATCGCCTACGAACTGGATGTTCGCCTGCGACCCAGCGGTGCGGCCGGCATGCTCGTGACGTCCATCGAGGCCTTCGCGGAGTACCAGCAGCGCGAAGCCTGGACCTGGGAACATCAGGCGCTGGTGCGGGCCCGGGCCGTAGCCGGGGATCCGGAAACCCGGGCGCGGTTCGAGCACATTCGCCGGGAGACGCTGCGTCGAGCCCGCGACCCTGCGAAATTGGGCGCGGAAATCATCGGCATGCGCCTGCGCATGCGCGAGGAACTCGACCGTTCCACCGGCGCCAACTTCGACCTCAAGCACGGGGTGGGCGGTATTACCGATATCGAATTTGTGGTGCAATACGCAGTGCTGCGCTGGGCTTGTGAATATCCGGTCCTCTGCGCTTACACCGACAACCTGCGCCTCCTCGATTTGATCGCTGATCTCGGCCTCATTTCGCGTGCGGACAGTGACGTGCTCCGTGCGGCCTATTTCGCATACCGCGCCGAATTGCATCGCTGCGCGCTGCAGGAAATCGATGGTCTTGTCGAATCAACACGCTTCCACGAGGAGCGCCAGGCGGTCGCGGCCGTGTGGGCCCGCGTGATGCAAACCCAGCGGTGAAGGAGAAGAGTCATGAGTTACGCCGATCGTGATGGCGTCATCTGGATGGACGGGAAAATGGTGGAGTGGCGTTCGGCGAACACCCACGTCCTGACCCATTCCCTGCATTACGCCACCGCCGCCTTCGAGGGCGTGCGTGCCTACCAGACCCCCAAGGGCACGGCGATCTTCAGACTAGCGGATCACACCCGCCGCCTGTTCAACAGCACTAAAATCCTGGGGATGGAGATTCCCTTTGATCAGGCCACCGTGAACCAGGCCTGTGTGGACTGCGTAAAGCACAACAAGCTGGAGACCGCCTACCTGCGGCCCCTGGCTTATTACGGCTCCGAGGGCATGGGCTTGCATGCGTCGAATCTCTCCGTGCATGTGATGGTGGCCTCGTGGTTCTGGGGAGCCTACCTGGGTGGCGAGGCGCTCGAGAAGGGCATTCGCATCAAGACCTCCTCCTTTACCCGCAACCATGTGAACAGTGTGTTTTCGAAGGCCAAGGCCACGGGCAACTACCTCAATTCCATCATGGCCTTGCAGGAAGTCTCCCGCGATGGCTACGACGAAGCGCTGCTGTTGGACCACGACGGAATGGTCGCCGAGGGCAGTGGGGAGAATATTTTCATCGTGCGCAATGGCACGCTCTACACGCCTGATCCCGTGTGCGCACTGGAAGGCATCACCCGCGAAACCGTGATGCTGCTGGCCCGAGAAGAGGGCATTCCTGTGGTGGAAAAACGCTTCACGCGCGATGAGTTCTATATCGCCGACGAGGCTTTTTTCACCGGCACCGCAGCCGAAGTCACACCGATTCGTGAGCTCGACAACCGCATGATCGGCAGCGGGGCACCCGGCCCTATCACCAAGCTCCTGCAGCAGGCCTACCTCGATACTGTGCAGGGCCGCCGTCCCTGCCCGGATGGATGGCTCACCCTCTGCAACTGAGCACTTCCGGAACGGTGAGCAGCCCGCTCACCCTCTGGCGCTTCTGTGACGGCAAGCCCGGCCATGAGCGCCAGACCGCGGGGCTGGTCGCGGCCTTGGAGAGCCGCACTCCCCTGCGCGTACACACCCTCAATACCGAGGAAATCTCCTGGGCCCCTTGGCACTGGCTGCGCGCCAGCTGGCCGGAGCCCACACCGGAACATCCACCCGATCTGATCGTGGGCGCTGGCAGAGCCTGCCAGTGGCCGATGCTGGCCGCGGCGCGCGCGCTCGGTGGGCGCAGCATCTACTGCATGAAACCAGCGCTGCCCACCAAGCTGTTCGATCTCTGCCTCATCCCCCAACACGACAATCCCCGCCGCGGATCCCACGTCGAGCCGACAGTGGGTGTGTTGAACGACATCACACTGACCGGCCGGGAGCCGAAAACCCACAGCCTCCTGCTGGTGGGAGGCCCCTCGCGCCATCATGGCTGGGACGAGACTACCCTCCTCGCGCAGATTGAGGCCGTGATCGCACGCACGGAGGGGCCGATGCTGGTGGGTGACTCGCGGCGAACACCGCCACGCACACGAGACGCCTTGTTGCGACGCTTGGCGCAGATGACGCGGGCGGAGGTCAGCTTCCATGCTGCCGAAGCCAGTCCCTCGGACTGGCTGCGCGGCGCCTTTGCCGGTGCGCGCACAGTATGGGTGACAGCGGACAGTGTCTCGATGATCTTCGAAGCCCTTACCGCCGGCGCGGGCGTCGGTTTGCTGGAAGTGCCGCGACGCCGTGAGGACCGCATCACCCGACTCACGGATCTGCTCGCGCATTCCGGTCAAATCACGAGCTTCGCGGACTGGCAGGCGGGTGAGGCCTTGCAGGCGCCTGCGCCGCCTCTCGCGGAAGCTGCCCGCTGTGCAGAGCTCATCCTCGAGCGCTGGTCGTGAATGCTCGGGCCCTGACTGTGGTGCAGCTGCTGCCGGAGCTCGAAGTCGGCGGCGTGGAGCAAGGAACCTTGGAGATTGCGGAAGCGCTGGTGGCAGCGGGTCATCGAGCGATCGTGGTCTCTGGTGGCGGCCGCCTGGTCCCGGCGCTGGAGGCCGCAGGCGCACGACATGTGCAACTTCCCATCGGCCGCAAGCGCCTGTCCAGCTTGGGCCTGATCCCCCGCCTGCGCGCGTTGTTTGTTGCCGAGGCCGTGGATGTGGTGCATGCGCGCTCGCGCCTGCCGGCGTGGTTGGGACATCTGGCGCTGCGTGGCATGCCGGCAGCGCAGCGGCCGCACTGGGTGACCACGGTACACGGGCCTTACACGGTGAATCGCTACAGCCGGATCATGGCGCGCGGGGAGCGCGTGATTGCGATCTCCGAATTCATCCGCGACTACATCGTGCGCGCCTGGCCGGAAACGCCGCGCGCACACATCCGCATGATTCCGCGAGGAGTGTCGCCGCAGCGGTTTCCGTGGGGATATCGTCCCTCCGCGGAATGGCTGGCGCGCTGGGCCATCGAGGGGCCGCCGACGGGGCGATTCATCCTGACCCTACCGGCACGCCTCACCCGCTGGAAAGGCCAGCTCGATTTCATTGCGATGATGGCCTTGCTGGTGGAACAGGGTCTGCCCGTGCATGGCTTGCTGGTGGGCGGTCCGCACCCGCGCAAGCGGGAGTTCGAGACGGAACTGAAAGGCCGTATCGCGGCATTGGGGCTCTCGGATCACGTGCAGCTGTTGGGACAACGCAGCGACATGCGCGAGCTGCTCGCGGTCTCTGACGTGGTGTACTCGCTTACGCGCGAACCCGAGGCTTTTGGCCGGACCACGGTCGAGGCCCTGAGCCTGGGTCGACCGGTGATCGGTTTCGATCATGGTGGCACGGCTGAGATCCTGCGCGAGGTGTTTCCCTCAGGACTCGTGCCGGTTGGTGATGTCGCTGCCGCTGCGTGCCTGACGGCCGAGCTACTTGCGAACTGCCCTCCCGTGCCGCGTGAACAACCCTTCACCCTGCAGCGTCTTCAGGCCGAGACCCTCGCGGTCTATGAAGAACTCTGCCAGCCCCCAGGCACGCGGAGGACACCAGCATGAGCGACACGCCCCCAAGCACCCTCGCTTGGCGCGGGCTGGCCCCCTTGCTGGTAATCACCCCCGGTCTGATGGCCCTGAGTCCCGCGACAGTCGGTGTGTTCGTGCCGTTGTACGCACTCATCTGGCTGGGTTTTCGGCCGCAGCGGTTCGTGTGCTGGCAGGCGGTACGTTCGCCTCTGTCGCTGCTCATCATGGCCGTTGTCGCATGGGGCGCACTCAGCAGTCTGTGGGCGGTTGATGGGTCGCTCGCCCTCGAAAAATCCCTCAAATTCGGGTTGGTGTGCCTGCCACCCCTGTGGGCGGCGCAGATTCTTCGCGTGCGAGGAACAGACGCCCAAGTCTGCGCACGCCTGTTTCTGTGGGGGATGATCGCGGGCACAGGGTTGTTGGCCTGGCAGACCTTTGGCGATGTGTTGCTGAGAGACCCGTTGCTGGGTCGCGAAACACTGAATGCGGCCATCAAGACCAACGTGCCTGGCGCAGCACTCGCCATCCTGGCGTGGGTTCTGCCACTGGCGCGCTCGCACCTTGCAGGCGTTCAGCGCTGGCTGTGCCTGCTGGTAATGGTGGTGATCGGCATCTGTACGCTGGCGGGGGATGGATTGGCGCCGGTGCTCGCCCTCACAGCGGGCGCTTTCTGCTTTCTGCTTGCTCGGCTGACACCTATGACCTGCGCCGCGCTCGTGATGACGGGCGTGGTAGCCGCACATTTTGCGGCTCCCCGCCTGCAGAGCCTGGATCTCGCGAGGAGCGTGGAGCCCTCCATCCAGCACCGAATGGATATCTGGGCGCTGGCCGGAGAGCTGTCGGCGGAAAGACCCTGGGGTGGCTACGGCTTCAGCAACAGTGGCGCCATACCCGCACAGCAAGGCGCTATGACATTGACGGGCCTGCCTCGGGAGTTTCCTTTGTACCCCCACAACATCCTGATGCAGGTTCAGCTTGAACTCGGCATCCCGGGGATGCTGCTGTTCTACGCCTTCCTGGCACTCTTGCTGAAAGCAGCCATCGCGCTGCCGCCTGCTGCCCGCAGTGCCGGCCTTGCGCTCATCGCCAGTGCGCTCGCCATCTGGCTGGTGGGTTATCCCCTATGGCGCAGCACCTGGGTGTGCTGGTTGCTATTTGGCGCTGTGGCGCTCGGATCAATCAGTGATGGTGGCAGGCACTTCAAGCAACGACAGGCGGGCTGACTGAGCCAGCATGCGGAGGCCCATTGCCTCCAGGCGCGCGACCTCCACCTTTTTCCGTCGGATGAGAACGTAACGGGTATCTGCCGGCAATTCTGCAAGCGCCTGCGGCGGGCTCACGCGGGCGGGCACGAAACCGAGGTAGTAGTAAAGGCTGTCCGGCAGCGGATCGTTGCGCCGAGGCATGTCCGGTTGCGGAATGAAATCGACAATCACCGCAGAGTTGCCCGGGGTGATCGTGGCCTCCTCGGCCAAGGTGCGGATCTGTTTCAGGCCCCTCGCATCTTCCCAACCCCGCGCACTGATGAGGCCGGCGTAGACCAGTGTCAGGGCGAGCAGGCCCCAAGTCACCTGCACCACCGGGCGCGGGAGGAGGCCTCGACTCAATCCCGCGAGCAGACCACCCGCCAGCACTGCCAGCAAGGGCAGCGAGGGATAGAGATAGCGCACATCCGGATCGGGCTTGATGGCCGCGATGAAATAGTTGATGAGAAAAAGCACGAGCAGCAGGGCCACATCGGCCCGGTACTCGCGAGCCTTGACGCGCGAGAAGATCTGAACCAGAGCAAAGGGTATGGCGGCGATGAGGACCGGTAACCACGGCCAGAGTCTGCGCAAGGGTTTGTAGAGATATTCAAGCAGGGCGGAGTCCAAGGCCGAGAGTCCCACGGCCGTGTCACCTCTCCAGAAATCATGATTCAACTGCGAGGACAAGGCGTTGCCGTGCAGCCACCACAGATACCCGAACCACGCGGCTGGCAGCAGGAGCAGCAGGGTCCAGCTCAATTGTTGCGCGGCTAAAGCAGGGCGCCTGCCACAAAAGAAAAGATGCGGCAGGAAGGCCAGCAGCATCGCGAAAATCATGGGCCCCTTGGTCAGAATCGACAGCGCGAGGCCGGCACAGAAAGGACCCATGCCTTTGCCATCCCTGAACTGCAGGTAGCCCCACAAAATCAGGAGCGCGCCCAGGGTCATCAAGGAATCGATACGGAAATTGGTCGTGAACTGGATGTAGAGACCATTGGTCGGAATGATCAACGCGGCATACCAGGCTGCGGGCGTACCGAACAGCCGGCGGGCGATGAGAAAGGTCATCCAGACACAACCGAGGCCTGCAAGCCTCGATGGCAGAGTCATGGCGAAATCGTTGATACCGAGCGCCCAGGCACTGACTGCACTCAACCAGAATGCCAACGGCGGTTTGAGGAGATAGGCCTGCTCCCCCTTGAATGGGGCCACGAAATCGCCAAGCTCCAGCATCTCGCGGGACAAGGCCGCGTAGAAGGCCGCCGTCCCGTGCAATTCCTGAATGAGGACGTCACCGAAGGTCATCAGCACGGCCATGGCCGCGAGTACCAGGAAAGCCGCGCGTGGCAGCGTGTTCTGATCAGGTTGAAGCATCGGATGAATAACCTGGCCTGGACAGGATGGAGAGCTGGAGTAACCGGCTGGGGAGCGCGAGGATAATGGAAATGGGAGGGCCTCGCCATTAACATGCCCGGCCACGGGGTTTACCCCATTTCCGTGGAATCCCACTTGTCCCGCCGCCCACAGGTCAGCACAACCCGCAAACTCCAGCGCGCGCCTGCACCGGTGCTCATCATCAAGCTGGGCGCGCTCGGTGACTTTTTCATGGCCCTGCCCGCCATGCGCGCGGTGCGCGACCATCATGCGGACAGACCCCTGCATTTGCTGACCATCCCGGCTCTTGCCGGTCTCGCGCGGGATTCCGGTCTCTTTGATGCCGTCTTCGAGGACCCCAAGGCAGCGTTTCCATTGGGTCACTGGCGGATGGCGCGGCTCATCAGGAACATGGATTGCCATCGTGTCTACGATCTTCAAGGCACGAAACGTACCGCCTGGTATTTCCGCTTGATAGGCCGGCACGCACCTGAGTGGGCGGGCCCTGTGCGGGGTTGTGCATTGCCGAGGCCACCGCGCCCGCCGGGTGCCCATCGCTGTGAGTGGTATGCGGCTCAACTGCAGACGCTCGGCATCACGGTGCCTCCGTCTGCGGATCCCGTATGGCTGCACGCCGAGATCCGAACGTGGGCATTACCGTCTTCCTACTGCCTGGTAGCGGCAGGAGGATCGGCCCATCGACCGGGCAAGCGTTGGCCAACGCAGCGCTACATTGCGCTGCTCAAAGCCCTCGCACCTGAAATGAAGCCCGTATTGATCGGTACAGCGGTCGATGCCGAGGCCAACCGGGAAATAGCGGGCGTCGTACCCGGTGCCATCGATCTCACCGGCAGAACCTCTCTCGCGGCACTTGCGAGCCTAGCGCGTGAAGCGCGCTTTGCGGTGGGAAACGACACCGGGCCGATGCACGTGATCGCAGCCACCGACTGCGCGAGTGTGGTGCTGTATTCGCAGGAGTCGGATCCCGGGTTTATTGCGCCGCTGGGCTCGCGAGTGACCTGTTTGCAGCGACCCGTGTTGGAGCAACTGGGTGTGGATGAGGTGCTGGAAGCGATACGCGTACTGACGTCTGGAGCAGCGGGGGTGACGTGCGTATCCTGATGCTGACCAGCGAGTATCCGCCGCGCATTGGCGGTGTGGCGACCCTTGTTGCCGAGCTCACACACGCAGTGCGCTCACTCGGACATGAAGTGACGGTCCTTGCGCCCGCCAAGCCCGTGGGAGCTGATCCGGAATCCGGTGTTATTCGATATTCGCCCCGGCTTCGTGCACAACCGTTCAGTGACTGGCTGCTGGGCGTCTGGTGCCGGCGGTGGCTGGCACGCAACCCTTGCGATCTTCTGCACGTGCATGGGCTGCGTCCGCTGCGTGCGGCGCTTTCCACTGGTCTGCCGGTGGTTTTCACCAACCATACCTCGGGCTTCCTGCAAACCGTGGCGCTCGGTGGCCGACGTCTCAGACGTCTCGGCGCATTGATTTCCCGTTGTAGCCACGTCATTGCACCGAGTGAGGAGCTTGTCGCGGCTGCCCGCGAAGCGGGTTACGAGGGTTCAGCCACGTATGTTCCAAACGGAGTGGATGCCGCGCGCTTTCATCCGTCAGCGGAGCGTGGACTGCGCGCCGCCTGGGGAATTCCCGAGGGAGCCCGTGTTGTGGTTCTGGCTCGTCGGCTCGTGCCGAAGAATGGCGTGATGGATGCAGCCCGTGCATTGGCGGAGACAACACCCGATGTGCACTTTGTTTTTGCCGGGGATGGGCCGGAAAAAGAGGGGATGGCGCGCGTGATCGCCGAGGCTGGCGTGCAGTCCCGGGCGCATTTCATCGGCGGGGTACCCAATCCCCAAATGCCCGATGTCTACCATGCAGCCGACTTCTGTCTGCTGCCGTCACATATGGAAGCCACCAGCATTGCCGGCCTGGAGGCCATGGCTTGCGGGCGCGCGCTGGTGGGCACCTTGGTCGGAGGGATTCCGGCGCTCATCGATGAGGGTGTGACCGGCCTTCTCGTCCCGCCGCGGGATCCCGCGACACTGGCTCTCGCGGTGAATCGTCTCGCCTCGGACTCAGCGCTTTGTGCACGGATGGGAGCGGCGGCACGCGCCCGTGTGGAGCGCGAATTTTCGTGGGAGCGGATTGCGGAACAGACGACGCGCGTCTACGGTGAGACGCTTTCGAGACACTTCAGGATCGCCCCTTGACCAAAAGCGCGCTCATCGTGGTCGGCACCCGGCCAGAAGCCATCAAGCTCGCACCCGTGCACCAGGCGCTGCGCGAGCACGGCGGATTTCGCGTTCAACTGCTTTCGACAGGGCAGCACCGGGAGATGCTGGCCTCAGCGCTGGAGGTTTTCGCGCTGACGCCAGATCACGAGCTGAATCTGATGCGCGAGGGTCAGCAGCAGGCCGATCTGGTGGGCGCAATGCTGCCTGCCATTGGCGGAGTGTTGGCGCAACAACGGCCCGATTGCGTGATCGTGCAAGGGGATACCTGCAGCACCTTTGTTGGGGCGCTCGCTGGATTCATGCACAAGACACTTGTCGTGCACGTGGAAGCCGGTTTGCGTACGGGGGACAAGTTCTCGCCCTATCCGGAGGAAATGTATCGTCGCCTCACGGCGGATCTTGCCGATCTGCACTGTGCCCCCACCGATCTCGCGCGGGAAAACCTGTTGCGCGAGGGCGTGCCCGCGGAGCGCGTCTTCGTGACAGGTAATACTGCGGTGGACGCACTGCGGCTCGCCCTGCAGAGACCAATCGAGGACACCTCACTCGCCAGCAACTCGGGTTTGCTCAAGCTGCTCGCCGCCCCATTCGTGCTCATCACTTGTCATCGCCGCGAAAGTTTCGGTGAGGATATGGAAGGCATCATGCGGGCACTGTCCAGTCTGGCTGCGCGCCATCCGTCACTCGTCTTTCTTTTCCCCGTGCATCTGAATCCCAACGTCGGGGAAGTGGTGCGCCGTCATCTGGCTGGTCGCGACAACATCCATCTCCTGCCACCGCTGGACTACGCTGCCTTCGTTCACTGCCTTGGCAGAAGCCTCTTCGTGATGACGGATTCGGGGGGCATCCAGGAAGAATGTGCCGATCTCGGGAAGCCTGTGCTGGTCTTGCGCCGGGTGACTGAGCGCGGCGAAGGTGTCGCGGCGGGGCCAGCGATTCTGGTGGGCGTGGAAGCGCAACGAATCGAGGAAGCGGCGGAGAGGCTCATCACTGATCCGGCTTTCTACAGCGCTCATGCAGTAGCCGCTCCCGTGTACGGGGACGGCCACGCCGCTGAACGTATTGCCGAACTGATTGCACGACAGCTGGATGACTCCCGGTGAAACCGGGACAATGGTCCTGATGAAAGAAGTCATCCACTACTTCGATTACAAGAGCCCCTACGCCTATCTGGCGCAGGCCGCCACTGATGCACTCGAAACGCACTTCGAATGTCGCGTGACACGCGTCCCTTACAGCTTGCACATCGGCGATTTCCTGGGCGAGGCGGCGCTGGACGACAATGACCGGGACACCTTGGGCACGCGCAGCGCCCACCAATGGCGGCGAGTGCGTTACAGCTACATGGATTGCCGGCGCGAAGCCAATCGTCGCGGCCTCGTAATCCGCGGCCCGCGCAAGATCTGGAATACCGACCTTGTGCACATGGGCTTTCTTTTTGCCAGCTCGCGGGGTGATTTCCGCGGCTTTCATGCGGAGGTGTTCCAGCGTTTCTGGCGGCGCGAGCTGGACGTGGAGAGCATGGCCATAGTGCAGGGCCTGATGGCCGAAACCGGACTACCCGCCGAGGACTTTCCTGCCTTCTGTGCTGGGGAGGGTGCTGATCGCCTGGCGGCACTGCGCAGTGAAGCTGAGGATCGCGGCGTGTTTGGCGTTCCCAGCTGGTGGGTGGACGGGCAGCTTTACTGGGGGGCGGAACGCCTGTCGCGCGTCGAGGAACATCTCACCGCGAAGAGCTGAGCGTCAGATCCCGCGCCTGGGAGTCCCCAAGGGGCGGCAGCTGAAGCCGCGCGCACGCAGAAACTGGACCTTCACGATATCCGCGTCCTCTGGCACCAGCGTTTCCAGCTGGCGAATGTTCTCTGCGGAAAGCTCCATGACCTCCCGGCGCCCGTCACGCTCCACGGTCACCTGGTAATCGTTCATCCCCCGGGAAAGCCTGTGCGCTTGACCTGGGAGTAGAACACCTTCTGGTGGAAGATTTTGGCCAGCAGATGGTTGATCTCGCGCGCGGCGGTGCTGAATTCCGCGGGGGGTGCTGCGTCAAGGATGGTGCGCGCGTGGCGTGACTGCTCACTGCGCAAAGCGGTTTCTATCAGTTCGATATCCCGCGGCGTGAGTTGGAAGCTTTCACGGTACTTGGCCATGGATTTTCCTCTGCATTCGCGGCTGACCTCTCATCTCGTCAGCCCGGCGGCGCGCATGATAGCCGGAAGACTCCTGCGAGTGGAGGCTACTCAAGCAAGAATTTCATGCAGGGCGGTGGCGACCGTTTCGGGCAAGAGCAGAGGCAGTTGACGTTGGGGTGCCTCCAGCAAGCGGGCCTGCGGCCCCCAAGGCCGGTAACGCTCAGGACGGCCTGGCCCGATCAGCGTGATCGACGGGATGCCACGTGCCGCCGCGAGATGCCCGAGACCCGAATCATTGCCGACGAAGACGCTGGTGGCATCCAGTAGTGCGGCGGCCTGCCGGAGGGTGGTGGACCCAGCGAGATCCAGAGCCGGCAGTGGACTGGTCTCCTTGAGGGCTGCCGTAATGGCGCGATCCTGCCGGCTGCCGAGCAGGATGACGCCTGAGAAAAGGCCAGCAGTCCGCTCGAGGAGAGCCTCGAAGTGGCTTACAGGCCATATCTTGCCCGGCCAGTTTGCGCCCGGCGCGATCGCCAGCAGGCGCGGGCCGGGCAGGGAAATCAGCACCTGTGTGGCGAATTCAGCATCCTCCGGCGTTATCCAGATACGGGCAGCAGGGATATCGGCCGGGCTCGGCAGTATTCGCGCTGCAACCGCGAAGTGCTGTTCGGCAGCGTGTGGACCATGCGCGCCCCGGCGCCAGCGGGCGGAACGGGCGTCTGCGCGCAACAGCCAAGGCAGGAAATCCGTGCGCAGATCCACCACGGCGGTATAGCGGCGGGCACGGAGCGCGGCAATCAGCTTGAGGGTCCCTGCCATGCCTGCACGTTTGTCGCGGTGATAAAGGGTGCCCAGATAAGGGCATGCGCGCAGCAAATCGCTGGAGCGTGCATCTGCCACGATGTCGATGAGATGCTCCGGCCATGCTCGATGCAGGGCTTCCAGAGTGGGTGTGGTGAGCACGAGATCACCAATGTTGCTCAGGGTGACAAAGAGCAGCCGCGGCTCGCTCTTATCCAAAGGCGTTCTCCATCACGTGCTGTACGTGGGCTACCGGGATCTCCTCCACGGTCATCATTCCGAGTTCCACCGCCCGTATGACGATGCGCTGGCCATAGGGTGGGGCGAATTTAGTCGGATTGGTGCGCCCGAAAAGGGCGACCAGCGGTTTGCCGCCTGCCGCCAGCAGGTGGCCAGCACCTGAATCATTGGCGAGCGCCAGACTGAGGCGAGCAGCCAGTGCAATCGCCAGAAGAGGCCCGCGCAGCTCCGCGCGCGGATCGCTTTCTGGAAAGAGCGCCGCGGGGACAGCCGCACGCAAAGGCTCCAACCATTCGCGCTCCGCTGGGCCGAGGAAAAACACCGGGACTCGCCCGGCATCCAGCTGTGCGCATGCCACGTCGACGAAGTTCGCCAAGGGCCAGCATTTGTCCTTGCCACCAGCCCCGGGCGCAAGCCCCACATAGCAGGGGCCCGCGGGCAGGAGTTCCTGCGCGAGTCGTGTGTATTGAGGGGGAACTGGCAGCTCGCGGGCAGGATTGAGTGGCGTTCCCACTGCCAACTCGAAGAGCGTCTGTATCTGTTTGTGCAGCGGTTCCTGCACGAATCCGCCGCCTGGCTTGTGTGTGGAAAAGCGGAAGTTCCCCATGGGCGCGATGAAAGTGTCATGAGCCAGTCGGCGCAGCGCCAATGTTGGCAACAGACGGCGCTCGCTCGCGATGATTACATCGAAATGACGGGGCCAGAAGGGTCGCACCACCTGCGACCAGCGCGTGCCGAGGCCGGTTTGAGGGTGGATCTCGTCGATGACGCCCTCTATCAGTGGTCTGAGAACATTCGCATACACGCTCCCGCCCCGCCCTGCGCTCCACACCAGATGCACATCGGGTCGTGCCCGTTTGAGCGCCAGGATGGAGGGCAGTTTGATCAGCGCGTCACCCAAAAGATCTTCTGCAGTGTGGAACAGCAGGGAAGGCACTTCAGTAGGGCTTGTATGATTTTTCTTCGGAGAAGCGCGACCCGAGGCATTGGTCCACCTTCTTCTTCAAGGCAGCCCGGCGATCATTGGTGAAATAGACACTGCGGGCCAACTCGATGAAGGCCTCATCGAAGCGCTGTTGCCGTTCCAGCTCACGGATGTCGTCTTCTATTTCCCACAGCTTCTCGTTGGTTGCTTTCAATTCGGCACGCAGGGCTGGGAGCTCCGGGCCCTGCAGATTCACGGGGATTTCCGCCCACACGGCGTTGAGAGCAGCCAGTTCCATGCCCACATTGGCGAGCTTGGCTGGATCCCCGATGCGCTCGGACTTGATTTCAAGAATGGTGATCTTGTCCAGCAATTCACCATAGGAGATTTCGATGCGGGCGGTCATGAAGGCAGCCATTGGAGCGATGGCGGGATGGTAGCCGAGATCTGCGCGCACGCCACCCGACGGTTTTCCATGGCAGTAATGCAAGACAGAGGTTCGAACCAGCAGGCAGGGTGGGCCGCGGTGACCCGCGGCGAGGGTTCAGCCGTTGACCGGCATCACGAATTCAGGCCCTTTGGCGTCTCCCTCCGGCCAGCGCTGCATGATGCTCTTGTAGCGGGTGTAAAAGCGCACACCCTCCTCACCATAGGCATGATGGTCGCCGAACAGGCTTTGTTTCCAGCCACCAAACGAATGCCACGCGAGGGGGACAGGAATGGGGACATTCACGCCGACCATTCCGGCCTGTATTTCGCGGCAGAAGGCTTGGGCCGCGCCCCCGTCACGGGTGTAGAGTGAAACACCGTTTCCGAGCGGATGGCGATTGACGAGTTCCACCGCTTCACGCAGCGTCCGTACCCGGACGACGCACAGCACCGGCCCGAAGATTTCTTCCTGATAGATGCGCATTTCAGGGCGAACTTCATCAAAAAGTGTCGGCCCCACGAAGAACCCACCGGCGCACGCGGACGGCAGATTGTGGCGACCATCCAGAAGCAGTCTGGCACCCTCGGCCACGCCGGAGTCGATGTAGTCGAGAACCCGTGTGCGGTGAGCCGCCGTGACCAGCGGCCCCATGTCCACACCCTCTGTCCTGCCGGAACCGATGCGCAGCGTAGCGGCGCGCGCGCGCACCTTTTCAAGCACCACGTCGGCTATGTCACCCACCAGCACGGCGACGGAGATGGCCATGCAGCGTTCACCCGCGGAGCCGTAAGCGGCGCCGATCAGGCCATCAGCCGCCTGGTCCAGATCGGCATCCGGCAGCACCACCAGGTGGTTCTTGGCACCGCCCAGCGCCTGCGCGCGTTTGCCGTGACGGGCAGCCGTCTCATACACGTGGCGCGCGATGGGCGTTGAGCCCACGAAGGAGACGGCCTGAATCTCCGGATGTTCCAGCAGTCTGTCTACGGCCGTCTTGTCACCCTGTATCACGCTGAAGACTCCTGCGGGCAAACCGGCTTCGGCGAACAGGCGAGCGATGTGTAACGATGGGGAAGGGTCGCGCTCCGAGGGTTTGAGCACAAAGGCGTTGCCGCAAGCGATCGCGACGGGCGCCATCCACATGGGGACCATGAACGGAAAATTGAATGGCGTGACGCCGGCCACCACGCCAAGAGGCATGCGTTGCGCCCAATGATCGATCCCGCCGCCGATGCCGTGCGAATGCTCGCCCTTCAACAGTTGAGGCGCGCCGCACGCGAATTCCACGACCTCCAAGCCTCGCTGCACCTCGCCGAGCGCATCGGGCAAGGTCTTGCCATGCTCATCCGTGATCAGGCCGGCAATCATGGCGGCATCCCGCTCCAGCAATTCCCGAAGCTGGATTCCGCTGTACGAGACCATGGCAAAGCAGGTCGACTTCATCGCGCCCGAGCTTCCGGGCTTTGGTGAGACTCCCGCGCCCAAATGGTTCCGCTGCTTCGATGACCTCACCCTGCTGCTCGATGAATTTCTCGACCGGCTCGGGCTCGATTCGGTTCATCTCGTTGGGTATTCGATGGGCGGCTGGGCGGCAGCTGAATTTGCGTCGTTCTACCCGAGACGCCTGCGAAGCCTCTCGCTGGTGACCCCCATCGGTCTGCGGCTGCCCGACAACCCTGGGGTTGATCTCTTCCAGCT
>VGUA01000005.1 GCA_016874535.1 Gammaproteobacteria bacterium | reverse complement strand
TCGGGCTCGATTCGGTTCATCTCGTTGGGTATTCGATGGGCGGCTGGGCGGCAGCTGAATTTGCGTCGTTCTACCCGAGACGCCTGCGAAGCCTCTCGCTGGTGACCCCCATCGGTCTGCGGCTGCTCGACAACCCTGGGGTTGATCTCTTCCAGCTGAGCCCCATCGAGCTGATGGATCGGCTGTTCAACGACAAGACCGTGCAGAACGAATTCACGCCCGATCCGAATGACTTTGATGAAGGCATTCACCTCTATTCGGAATTTGCGGCCGCGGCGCGTCTCATCTGGGCGCCGCGCTACAACATCGCGCTTGAACGACGCCTGCAGCGCGTTACCTGCCCGAACCTGGTGGTGCGCGCCGAGCATGACCGCCTTGTTCCGGATGAGATGGCCGAACGCTACGCGCGCGTACTGCCGCAGTGCCGGCTGGAGAAGATCGCCGAGACCGGCCACGAACTTTGTCTGGAACGACCTGAGCCGCTCGCCGCGGCGCTCACTCAACACATAACGGAGGCTGCCCGATGAACAAGCTGCGCTTCTATTTCTTCCATCTGATGCCCTATCCGTACATCCCGCCTGCGGACCAGATTGAGTCGACTTGGGTCACCTTGCCCAACACCTATTACGACCCGCAGCGTGGACACACGCTTTATCAGGAATACATCAACCAGCTGGTCGCCGCCGAACGCTTCGGCTTCGACGCCGCGTGCATCAACGAGCATCACGCCAATTTCTACGGCACCATGCCATCGCCGAACATCATCGCGTCCTCTGTCATCGCACGCACTTCGCATATTCCCGTCGGCGTGATCGGCAATGCGATTCCGCTGCACGGTAACCCGCTACGTGTGGCGGAAGAGGTTGCCATGCTCGATGTGATGTCAGGCGGACGGATGATCTGCGGATTCGTGCGCGGCATCGGCTGCGAGTATTTCAACAATGGGGTGCCGCCCGCTGATTCGGTCGACCGCTTCGATGAAGCCCACGATCTCATCATCAAATCGTGGACCCAGCCCGGGCCATTCACCTATCAGGGCGACCACTTTTATGTCCCGAACGTGAACCCTGTGCCGCTGCCGCTGCAGAAGCCGCATCCACCGATCTGGGTCCCGGGACAGGGTTCACTGGAAACGCTGCAGTTCGTTGCCAAGCACCGGTACACCTACATGATGGTTTACGCCCCGCGTTGGTTCTGCAAGATGGCTGCGGATGGGCTGCGCGAAGGATGTCGACGAATGGGCTACGAAGCGCCGGCCAGCATGTTCAATGCGTGCATCCCGATCTATGTCGCGGAAACTGATGCCCAGGCCCATCGTGAGGCCAAAGCCCATCTGTCGTGGATCTTCAATGCCGGTCTCAAGATCCCCGATCACATCTTCTTCCCGCCGGGTTACATGTCGACCAAATCTTTCCGCAACTTCATGACCCAGATCGTGAAAGGCAAGGTCAAACCGCAGCACACGCTGTCCTATGAGGAGCTGGTCAAGGAAGGCTACATCATCGTGGGATCACCGGAGACGGTGAAGAATCAGCTCGGCGAGTATTGCGAGCAGATCGGCGCCGGTGGCGTGCTGAACGCAGGCTCTGCGTACGGCCCGATGCCGGACTGGATGGTCATGAAGAACATGCAGATATTCGCCGAGGAAGTCATGCCGGCGTTCCGCGAACCGGATGGCAAGCCCGACTATCTGCGCGCCGGTCGTCCCGCTCCGCATACCACCGCCGAATTCTCGGCATTGCAGCGGGCCCCGGAAGAGCTGCCACGTGCGCGGGTGGATGGTCAGGGACTGGTCGATCTGCGCTACGCGCACGTTGAGGGACATGCCTGATTACAGTCGTTACAGTCAGGTCGCTGCAGATCGACGCTTACGCCGACCTGCAGCGACATATCGGCACTGAGCCGGTGTTGCGCCGCCCCCCCCCCGTAAGTGCACCTACTTCCCGATACAAAACCGCCCGAAGATCTCGCCCAGCATGTCCTCGGTGGTGAATTCACCCGTCAACTCGGTCAGGGCTCGATGGGCCAGACGCAGGCGCTCCGCCGTTTCCACCACATCCGCGCTGAACTCCGCGAGATCCTCGAAGTGCACCAGCGCTTCCGCCTCCATCAGCGCCCTCAGGTGTCGTTCTCGCGCCAGCATGGGCGTGTCTGTCTCTGCTTCTCGCGCCAGGGATTGATGCATGCACGTGCGCAGGATGTCGAGGCCTAGCTCATCACGTGCGGTGATCGAGACCTCGATTTGACCTTCGGCATTCCGACTCTGCCCGGCAGTTTCTCCCACCAGATCGATCTTGTTGCGCACATGGATGATGCGCTCAGCGGCTTGCTGTAAGGCCACGGGCGGACTGGACATCACCTTCCGGCCCTGCGCCGCATCGTGCACCAGCAGCACGAGGTCGGCTTCGTCCACCGCCGCGAGCGCGCGGCGTATTCCTTCTTGTTCGACCTCTTCCTCGACTTCGTGCAGCCCGGCGGTGTCTGTGAGCGTGACCAACATCCCACCCAAATCCAGCTCCGCCGTGAGCACATCGCGCGTAGTGCCGGGCTGTGCGCTGACGATGGCACGCGCACTGCCGCTCAAGGCATTCATCAGCGTCGACTTGCCCACATTGGGAGGGCCGCAGAGCACCACGCGTTGACCTCGTACGAGTAGTGCACCGTGACGAGCGCTGCCGAGCAAGTTTGCGATTTCCCGCCACAGTTCACGGGTCCCAATGTGGAGCGCTTCGATATGATGGGATTCTTCGACGGAACCCTCATCAGAGAAGTCGATGCTCGCCTCCAGCAGCGCTCGTGCATCGACCAGTCGTTCTGTGATGGATTCGATGGCTCGGGAAAAGTGACCAGCCATGGCAAGGTTGGCTGCCTTCAAAGCCCGTTCTGTGCCCGCGGAGATGAGATCCGCTACGGCTTCTGCCTGCAGCAAATCCAGTTTCCCGTTGAGGAACGCTCGCTCCGTGAATTCGCCAGGTCGGGCCGGGCTTGCGCCCTGGGCATAGAGCGATTGCAGAAGCGCCGCCAAGATCGCCGGGCTGCCGTGCGTGTGAAACTCCACCAGATCTTCACCGGTGTAGGAGGCAGGACCGGGAAAGTGGAGCACGAGGCCCCGATCGAGGACCACCCCGTCGGCACCACGCATGGGCAGGAGGGTGGCTTGCCGTGGCGGCGGCACACACCCCGTCACTGCTTGCGTGATGCGTGCGCTGTGAGGGCCGGAGAGGCGCAACACTCCGATGGCGCCGGGGCCAGGGGGTGTTGCTATCGCCGTGATGGTGCTGACGGCGGCCAGCGCGCCGTCAGCCTTCTCCGGCGGTTTCAAGCCTTGCGTTCTTCCGCCCGCGTCACTGTCCATTGCTGCGCGATGGATAGGCAGTTGTTCACGAACCAGTAGAGCACCAGACCTGACGGGAAGAAGGCAAAGAATGCACCAAAGGCAAACGGCATGATCTGCATGACTCGCGCCTGGATCGGGTCAACGGGTGCAGGATTCAGCTTGGTCTGCAGCCACATGCTGAGGGTCATCAACACCGGCAGGACGAAGAATGGATCCTTGATGGAGAGGTCCGTGATCCAGAGGGTCCACGGCGCCTGCCGAAGCTCCACGCTTTCCAGAATCACCCAGTAGAGCGCGATGAATACCGGAATCTGGATCAGGATTGGAAGACAGCCTCCCAGCGGATTGATCTTCTCGTTCCTGTAGAGATCCATCATCGCCTGGTTGAGCGCCGCGCGATCGTTCTGGTGGCGTTCGCGCAGAGCCACGAGGCGTGGTTGCACCTTGCGCATCTTGGCCATGGAGCGGTAACCCGCGGCGGACAATGGGTAGAACATGAGCTTCACGGCAATCGTTAGAAGGATGATCGACCAGCCCCAGTTGCCGGTCAGCCCATGCCATTGGTCTAGAATCCAGAACAGGATCTTGCCGATAAACCAGAGCATGCCGTAGTCGACCGTCAGCTCCAGCCCCGGCGCGACCTCTGCAAGTGTCTTCTGGAGTTTGGGCCCGAGAAAAATACGGCTGGTGGTTTCCGCGGTGGCACCCGGCTGCACCGTCGAGGCTGGGCCGTAATAACCAATGACATAGCTCTCTTCGGAAACGATGGAAGAGTAATACTGGTAGCTGAGATCTTTTGCCGGAACGATGGCACCAACGAAGTAGTGCTCGAGGATGGCGGCCCAGCCGTTGCTGCTGGAAAGTTTGACCGGTTCCTCTGTCAAATCCTCAAAGGTGAATTTCTCGTAGCGCTTCTCCGGCGTGGAGACGGCGGCACCTGTGAAGGTATGAATGAAATATTGGGTCGTGTCGATGAACTTTCGCTGCAGCTGATCGTAGTGATGGTAGGTCCAGTCAGCTCCACTGTTGTTGCGAATCTTGTGTGCGAGCTCGACCACATAGCTGCCGCGACGCAGGATGTACTGCTTGTCCACCTCGACGCCTTCCGGGCTGCGCCAGGTGAGCGTGACCGTCAGAGTGTCGTCCGCTGCGGCCAACTCGTAACGCGCTGAGGCACTGAAGTAAGTCGCGTAATGGTCAGCACTGGCAGCGATCCCCGCCTTCAACCCACTCTGATGAATGAAGTAGCGCTGTGCGCTGGTGTCGAGCAACTTGAAAGACTCGTCCGGATTTTCGCTGTCCTCGGGATAGGCACGCAGTTCCGCCTGCTCTATGACGCCGCCTGTTGGATTGATCACCAGGGAAAGCAGATCGGTCTTGACCGTGATGGGTGCGGCGGAGATGGGGCTCGCCGAGGCGATCGCTTGGTCAGGCAAGACCTCGGGGGCTGGCGCGGAAGCAGCCGCCACCGCTGGCATGTCATTGGCGCGCACGCCGGGCGTTTCTTCTACCGCTGCTGGCGCCGGCGCAGGGCCGTAATCACGCTGCCATGCCTCCCACAGCATCAATGACACGAAGCTCAGCGCGATGAGAAGGATGAGTCTGGTCTGGTCCATGGTGGCGTTTCAGTCAGGCGAATTGACAGGTAGATACAAGCGCGAAATGTCTCCCCAAACCGCCGCGAGCATATCGAGTAACTCCGCATTGCCAGTCAAGCGGGCGGGCGGATTCATCTGGATGATGACGTCATTCGGGGGGAGGAGGTCGAGATGAAGGCGGAAAGATTCCCGCGCAATCCTCTTGAGTCGGTTCCGGTCAACCGCGTGGGCGACATTTCGCTTGGATACCGCTATTCCGAGGCGCGGCGCATGCACCGGCGAACAACCGGTGTAAACGTTGAAGCAGCGTGTGCGGAGCCGGCGACCGGATTTGAACAGGCGGAGGTAATCGCTACCTCCGCACAGTCTGGAAGCCTTGCTGAATCGGCTGATAGGGTCAGACCGGTGTAAGGCGGGCACGACCCTTAGCCCTGCGGGCCTTGAGAACGAGGCGGCCACCGCGGGTGGCCATGCGGGCGCGGAAACCGTGGGTCCGGGCGCGCTTGAGTTTGCTGGGCTGGTAGGTGCGTTTCATTGTGGTGACCCTGGGTCCGCTTGTTTGAGCCGGTCATGGTAGTAGGTGCCTGATACCACTGTCAATTTCAGTTGTTGTGAATAAATTGGCGTCCGCTGTGGATAACCCGGACGCTGCTCGCTAGACTCAGGCGCTCGCCCGCGAAAATAAACAGAAGCCCGCCATCCATGTCCGACGTTTGGTTGCAGTGTCTGCGCATACTCGAACGAGAGCTCACGCCCCAGCAGTACAACACCTGGATCAGACCCTTGCTGGCCGAGAAATCAGACACTGTCTTGCAGATAATCGCGCCCAACAGGTTTGTGGTGGACTGGGTCAGGGACAAATATGGCATGCGCATCAGTGAGCTGCTGCGCTCCCTGGATGAGCAAATCCTGTCGGTCAGTTTCAGCACAGGCGATCGCCCGGAGCCCAAAGGGGAGACTGCACCCGGCACGACAAGAACACAGGCAACGGCGTCGCCAGCCGTCGTGGCAACCCCGGTAGCCGCTGCCAGCCCCGTGAGTCGAGGCCTGAAGGGCGATTTCACTTTCGAGAGTTTTGTAGAGGGCAAGAGCAACCAGCTGGCGAGGGCCGCATCGCTTCAGGTGGCCGAGAATCCTGGCAAGGCTTACAACCCCTTGTTCATCTGTGGTGGCGTGGGGCTCGGCAAGACCCATCTAATGCAGGCCATAGGCAACCTGGTTCAGGCGCGCAAACCCGGGGCCAAGGTCCAGTACATACACTCCGAGAAATTCGTGGGTGACATGGTGCGAGCGCTGCAACACAACAGCATCAATGAGTTCAAGAACAAGTACCGAACCTGCGACGCCTTGCTCATCGATGATATCCAGTTCTTTGCTGGTAAGGAGCGCTCACAGGAAGAATTCTTCCATACTTTCAATGCATTGCTGGAAAGCCAGCAGCAGATAGTGCTGACCTGTGACCGTTACCCGAAAGAGGTTACAGGGGTGGAGGAGCGGCTGAAGTCGCGCTTCGGCTGGGGCCTGACCGTCGCCATTGAACCCGCGGAACTGGAGACGAGGGTCGCTATCCTGATGAGCAAGGCTCAGCGTATTGGCCTGGACGTTCCTCACGAAGTCGCTTTCTTCGTAGCCAAGCGCTTCCGTTCGAACATCCGGGAGCTGGAAGGCGCGTTGCACCGGATGGAGGCCAATGCGCATTTCTCCGGCAGCGCCATCACGATAGATTTCGCGCGGGATGCCTTGAAGGATCTACTGGCCCTTCAGGACAAGATGATATCGATAGACAACATACAGAAAACCGTGGCCGAATATTACAAGATAAGGGTCTCCGACCTGGTTTCCAAGCGCAGGAACCGTTCGGTTGCCAGGCCCCGTCAGCTCGCCATGGCCTTGGCCAAGGAGCTGACCAATCACAGTCTGCCGGAAATTGGCGACTCTTTTGGTGGCAGGGACCATACAACGGTCATCCATGCGTGCCGCAAGATTGCGGAGCTGAGGCGCAGCGAGAACAGGCTCAATGAGGACTACGTGAATCTGGAAAGAATCTTGAGCAGTTGATGTGGAAAAGTTGGGGGGAGATGGCGAATTCGGATTTTATCCACAGATCAAAAGGTGGTTATCCCCCTTCAGAAAGAGCCGGAAATCTACTTAAGAGTCTGATTTTAAAAGATAAAAATAGTTGCTCTGTTTTTGCAGTCAACCAATAACCACTACTTATCCATATACAAGAATATGAAAATCAGTATTGAGAGAGAGACTCTGCTTCTTGCGTTGCAGGCAGTCGCCAATGTTGTGGAAAGGCGTCAGACCCTGCCAATACTGAGCAACATCCTGCTCTCGGCGGACGGATCGGAATTGAACCTCACCGCTACGGACATGGAAGTCGAAGCCGTCGCCAAGATTGACGCTACAGTGTCCCGCACCGGTGTGATCACGCTTCCAGGACGCAAACTGCTCGATATCGTCAGGTCTCTACCCGGGCAGTCCACCTTGCTGTTGGAAGAGAAGGACAAGAAGGTGCGAATCCAGACCGGCCGCAGCCGGTTCATGTTGTCCACCCTGCCAGCCAGCGATTTTCCAGCTCTGGGTTACCCCGCAGAAGAAATGACCCTCACCGTGGAAGGTGGACTCTTGCAATCGCTCATTAGTGCAACCCAGTTCGCCATGGCACATCAGGACGTGCGCTACTACCTCAACGGATTGTTGCTGGAAATTACTGGCAAGACCTTGCGGGCGGTAGCCACTGACGGGCATCGCCTGACCCTCTCAGAGAGAACGCTGGAAATTGAGGCGGTCACTGGCAATCGACAGCTCATTGTCCCACGCAAAGGTGTTGCTGAAATCCAGCGCTTGGCTTCGCATGTGGACGGACTCCTGACGCTGGGGATTTCCTCCAATGCCCTGCGCGTAACGGGCGCTGGCCAGACTGTCACGGTCAAGCTTGTTGACGGCAAGTTCCCCGATTATGAGCGCGTTATTCCGCGCAATGGTGACAAAACGGTGGTCTCTCACAGGGAGACACTGCGCGCTGCGTTGCAAAGAACCTCCATTCTTTCCAACGAGAAATTCCGTGGCGTTCGGCTGAGTTTCAGCTCAGGCGTACTGAAGGCCTCTGCTCACAACCCGGAGCAGGAGGAAGCCGAAGAGGAGATCGAGATCGAATACCCCGGGGAAGCGCTAGAGATAGGTTTCAATGTTTCCTATCTGCTGGATGTCCTGGGTGTGCTGCAGGCCGAATCCGTGCAAATCACCTTGTCCGATTCAAACAGCAGTTGTCTCATTCAGGCAGCCGACGACCCGCGCAGCAGGTACGTCGTCATGCCCATGAGGCTCTGAGGGCTTTACGCACCCTCGAATGCAGATCAGCAGACTCAGGGCCCAAAACCTTCGAAAAATCCGCTCCCTGGAAATAGCTCCCTCTCCTCAACTGAATCTGATCTGGGGAGCGAACGGCAGTGGCAAGACCACGTTACTGGAAGCCCTTCACCTGCTGAACTCCGCCAAGTCCTTCCGCAGCAGCGGCTTCAAGGATCTGGTCACTCACCAGGAAAACAAGTTTGGAGTCTCAGCTCAGCTGCTCGATATTGACGGCGAGCAGCGGTCGGTTCGGGTTCAGAAGTCTGAAAAAGCCACCCGCATCGAGGTGGATGGCCTTGCTGTGACCAGTGCCGCAACCTTGGCGCAGACCTTTCCGCTGCTTTTGGTGGATCCCCACAGTTTTGGCATCGTCGAGGGGGGGCCCAGGATACGTAGGTCCCTTATTGATCGAGCAGTGTTTCACGTGGAACCGGAGTTCATCTCCGCAGCGAGGAGTTATCTCAACGGCCTGGCACAACGAAACGCCTTGCTCAAGACCCGTCAGCGCTCGGCACAACTCGACTACTGGAACCATGAAGTCGTTAGCAGCGGAGAACGGGTCCATCAGGCGCGTTTGCGTTGTGTGGAGTACATCAACTCGGCGCTGGCGACGGAAACCACTCTGTCCGGGATGCTCGGACGCATCAGCCTCAAATATCGTCAAGGCTGGCGAGAGGGGGCCAGTCTTCTGGAAGCTCTGGAGCGCCAAGAGCCGACCGAATGGCAAGCAGGCCAGACCATGAGTGGGCCACACAAAGCCGAACTGATCATCCAGACCGAGGGCGAAACACTGGCCAGGGTTGCGTCCAGGGGGCAAATCAAGGCCGTTGTCTTTCTGCTGATGACTACGCTATGCGACTACATCAGGAGCAGCAGGGGTATCAGGCCCATCCTGATGGTCGATGATTTTGGCGCTGAACTCGATGACCTAATGTTGGGTTTAACGCTTAAAATGGTGCGTGGGACGGGCGCCCAGGCTTTCCTGACCACCATTCATTCCCATTTGGCCAGAAATGTCAGCACTTCTGCAGATACCTTGTTCCACGTGGAACAAGGCGCAGTTGGTCCCGTATCCTGAACCCGCAACCAGGTAATTCTGCTATGTCCACTTCGTACGATTCGTCCAGCATCAAGGTCCTGAAGGGATTGGAAGCCGTTCGGAAGCGACCCGGCATGTATATCGGTGACACGGACGATGGCACCGGCCTGCATCACATGGTGTTCGAAGTCGTCGACAACTGCGTCGACGAGGCGCTGGCGGGTTACTGCAATGAAATCAACGTTCGCATCCAGGCCAACAACGGGGTCTCGGTAAGCGACAACGGGCGCGGTATTCCGGTCGACATGCATGCGGAGGAGGGTGTCTCCGCGGCCGAGGTCATCATGACCACCCTGCATGCCGGCGGTAAGTTCGATGACAACTCATACAAGGTATCGGGTGGTTTGCACGGGGTAGGTGTGTCCGTGGTGAATGCCCTGTCCGAGACGCTGCGGCTGAACATCTTCAGGGATGGTCACGAATGGTTCCAGGAATATCGCGAAGGTGAACCTGTGGAGCCACTCAAGCAGCTCAATCCCTCCAGTGAGTGGGGGACCAGAGTGACCTTTTTCCCCAACCCTGCGATTTTCAAGGACATAGAGTTCAATTACGACATCCTGGCCAACCGCCTGAGGGAGCTGGCCTTCCTCAATTCCGGCCTCAGGATTCATCTTTTCGATGAGAGGGACGGCCGCAAGGATTCCTTTGAGTATGTCGGCGGCATCTCGGCCTTCATCCAGCATCTGCACAAGACGCGTCAGCCCCTTCATCCTTCCATCATCCACATCACGGCTGTGAAGGATGATGTGCAGGTGGAAGTGGCCCTCCAGTGGAACGATTCCTATCAGGAAAACATCTTCTGCTATACCAACAACATCCCGCAGCGGGATGGCGGCACGCACCTGGCCGGTTTCAGGGCGGCCTTGACCCGGACCATCAACACCTACTTCGAAAAAGAGGGAATCCTCGCCAAGCAGAAAGTGGCGGTTTCCGGTGAAGATGCCAGAGAGGGCCTGACCGCCATCCTGTCCGTGAAGGTGCCTGATCCCAAGTTCTCCTCCCAGACCAAGGAAAAACTGGTCTCGAGTGAGGTCAAAGCGGCGGTGGAATCCGTGTTCGGCGAATATTTCCAAGCTTTTCTGCTTGAAAAACCGCAGGAAGCCAAAGCCATCACCGGGAAAATCGTCGAAGCGGCACGCGCCCGCGAGGCGGCCCGCAAGGCTCGAGAGCTGACCCGACGCAAGACGGCCCTGGATGTGGCTGGCCTGCCGGGCAAGCTGGCCGACTGCCAGGAGCGGGATCCGTCGAAGTCCGAACTTTTCATCGTCGAGGGTGACTCCGCCGGCGGCTCAGCCAAGCAGGGGAGGGACCGCAAGAATCAGGCGGTGCTGCCGTTGAAGGGCAAGATTTTGAATGTGGAGAAGGCGCGCTTCGACAAGATGCTTTCGTCGGCCGAGGTAGGCACGTTGATCACAGCCCTGGGATGCGGAGTCGGCAAGGAGGAGTACGACCCGGACAAGCTGCGCTATCACCGCATCATCATCATGACGGATGCTGACGTGGACGGGTCACACATCCGCACCCTGTTGCTTACTTTCTTCTACCGGCAAATGCCGGAATTGCTGCGGCGTGGGCACATCTACATTGCCCAGCCACCGCTGTACAAGGCAAAGAAAGGCAAGCAGGAACGATATCTGAAGGATGAATCCGCGCTCGAGGATTACCTTCTTGAGCTCGCGCTCCAGGACACGGGCATCAACCGCGCCGAAGACAGAATCCAAGCTGAAGCCTTGGCCAGGCTGGGCGAGCAGCACCTTCAGTTGAAGAGGCTGGTGGACCGGCTGGGCCGCAGGTTCGACCCTTCAATCCTGCTGTGCCTGCAGCAGGTGAGTGCCTGGGCGCATGCCGACTCCCGCGTGGATGAATACCTTCAGGGCTGGGTGGATGAAATCAACCGGGCAGCCACCGCGCTGGCCGGCGCGGGTGACGCACTGAAAGCCTCGCTCGAGTACAGGGACATCGAGAACTGGCGGATCTGCTGTGAGGTCGTGGCCCATGGCGTGGCCAGGCAAACCAGGTTGGACAAGGATTTCTTCCGCTCCTTGGAATACCGCCAGATGCGCGAATTGAGCGCGGCGCTCGATGAAGGTCAGGCAGGGATGACCGTCCAGCGTGGTGACGATATCGAGCCGGTAGCGACATACCGACAGGCCATGGAGTGGCTGCTGCAAGACTCCAAGCGAGGCATCCAGATCCAGCGCTATAAGGGCCTCGGTGAGATGAACCCGGAACAACTGTCGGAAACGACCATGAACGTCGACACCCGTCACCTGCTGCAGGTTCGGATTGAGGATGCGCTCCACGCGGATGAAATCTTCTCCACCCTGATGGGTGATCAGGTCGAACCGCGTCGCGAATTCATCGAGCGCCATGCCCTCACGGTGACCAATCTGGACACCTGAGCGACGCCCGCTCAGGCCGTCCTCGCCACGACCACGGCGTCCACCCGCGCGGCGCCGGCTTTCTGCAGCGCCCGCGCGCAGGCCTCCAGCGTTGAGCCTGTGGTGGACACATCGTCCACCAGCATGACGGCACAACCAGCCACTCCGGCATCGCCCGTGAACGCGGCGCCCAACCTGTTTTTCCGCTCGCGGCGGGAAGATCCTCTCTGTGGAGGCTGCCAACCGCTGCGTTTCAACAGATCATGCCGCAGCGGCAGCTTCCAGGAGTTGGCAAAACCCAGCGCAATTTCATCGGCATGGTTGTATCCCCGCCGCAGGACCCTGGGCCAAGGCATGGGCACCGGCACCAGGCAGTCAACAGGTGGGCCGGGAGAGCCCAACGACCGGGCAGCCAGGTCACCCAGCAAGCGGCACAGGCCTGTTCCCCCCTGATATTTTGCCGACACGATCAACGCATTTAACGGAAATTCGTAGCTAAATGCGGCCATCTCTTGCCCAAAAGCACGTCGCTTGATGCGCTCCGCGGTGGGCAGCCAAGGTAAATCTGAAAGGCAGGCCTTGCAGAGCGCCTCGGCAGATGGCGCAAGGCACAAGCGGCATCGCTGGCCACTGGAAAGACCTGTCTTGGTGCAGATGTAAAGATTTCGGACGGCCTCTAGGCTTGACGTCCAAAGCTTGTTAGGGTTCACGCCATGACCTCCTTGTCATTGTCGTGTGTCATCCAAGAGCGAACAGGAGTGAGCTGAATGTCAGCTGTTTCACTGAGCACAGAGTCCCAAATCCATCCAGCCGATCACTCGGCGGAAAGATGGAGTCGAGAGGCGGCAGAAGCCTTGCTGACGCAGCCGCTCATGGACCTTCTCCACCAGGCCCACACCGTTCACAGGGAACACTTCAACGCCAACCGGATTCAGCTCAGCACTCTGCTGAACATCAAGACCGGGGGTTGCCCGGAAGATTGCGCCTATTGTCCGCAGAGCGCCAGATTCGAAACGAACGTGGAGACGGGGGATGTGCTCGATGTGGAAGTGGTGCGAGCCGCCGCGCTCAACGCCCGGAAAGCTGGTGCCACCCGTTTCTGCATGGGTGCTGCCTGGCGCTCACCCAAGGACCGTGACCTCGACCGCGTGATCCCGCTCATCCAGGCGGTGAAGGATCTGGGCATGGAGAGTTGCGTCACGCTCGGCATGCTGAAGCCTGCACAGGCGGAACGCCTCAAGGATGCCGGCCTCGACTACTACAACCACAACCTCGATACCTCGCCCGAGTTCTACGGCAAGATCATCTCCACCCGCACTTACGAGGACAGGCTCAATACACTGGAAGCCGTGCGCGACGCGGGCATCAATGTCTGTTGTGGTGGCATCGTCGGCATGGGTGAGACAACCCATGACAGGGCAGGCCTGCTGTGCACGCTGGCGAATATGCCGGTACAACCCGAGAGCGTCCCGATCAACATGCTGGTGCGCGTCGAGGGAACCCCGCTGGCGGAAGAGCAGGCGCTGGATGCACTGGACATGGTGCGCACGATCGCCGCCGCGAGAATCATGATGCCCGAGTCGTATGTGCGACTGTCAGCGGGCCGCTCCAGCATGTCAGATGAGACGCAGGCCCTGTGCTTCTTTGCTGGCGCGAATTCCATCTTCTATGGGGAGCAACTGCTCACGACCGAAAATCCGCTCACGATCGAGGACCAGCGCCTCTTTGCGAAGCTGGGCCTGTCACCCACGGGTGAGTCGCACGGGTAAGGGCGTGTGGATTTCGCGCGTTTCGAGCGGCAGCTGGATCTCGTCGCGCGCGAACAGCGTTGGCGAACGCTGGAAGCCAATCGCGGCCCACAAGGGCCGCTGATACGCATAGGCGATGAAGCGCTGCTCAATTTCTGCAGCAATGATTACCTCGGCCTTGCCAACCATCCCCGTCTGGTCGAAGCGCTCGCCGAGGGCGCCCAACGCTACGGCGTCGGCAGCGGTGCCGCCGCACTGCTTTCCGGCCACGGCGAGGCCCATGAAGCCATGGCGCATGATCTCGCCGCAAGCACGGGACGTGATCGCGCACTGATCTTCTCCTCCGGCTATCTGGCCAACCTCGGAATCTTCAGCGGACTGGTCGGTCGTGAGGATCGCGTCATTTCCGATGAACTCAATCACGCGTCCCTCATTGACGGGGTGAGACTCTCGCGTGCGGAAAATCTCCGCTACCGACACGCGGATACCGGCAGTCTCGAAGCCTCGCTTGCGCAAGATCACCCGGGACAGACCTGGGTCGTCACAGACGGACTCTTCAGCATGGATGGAGATCTCGCGCCGCTAATGCAGATCTCTGCGTTGGCGGACCGTCACGGCGCGGGGCTCATCTGCGACGATGCCCATGGTTTCGGTGTGCTGGGCGAAGGTGCAGGAACGCTCGCCGAGCTCCGTCTGGGCCAGAAGGACGTTCCCCTGCTGGTGGTGACTTTCGGCAAGGCGCTCGGCACCGCCGGCGCGGCGGTGATCGGGCCCCATCTGCTCATCGAGAACCTGCTCCAGCGGGCGAGAACATTCATTTTCGACACGGCTCCCTCGCCTGCGCTGATGCACGCCGCGCGCACCGCCCTGCACCTCCTGATGGGCCCGGAATCGCCGCGCCCGAAACTCATGGCCAACATCTGCCACTTCAAGCAGTGCCTCATGCAAGTGGGGTTGCCGCAAGCGCCGGGAGATACGCCCATCCAACCGATGCTGGTGGGGGACGGCGAACGCGCGCTCGAGGTCGCGGCAGGTCTGCGCAAGCGAGGACTTTATGTGCGTGCGATCCGGCCGCCGACAGTTCCTGCTGGCACGGCCCGCTTGCGCGTCTGCCTCAGCGCGGCGCACGACACCTCGCAGATCGAGCAGCTCGTCGAAGGCCTCAACGCGCACCACAGTGCCTTCCTGCCTGCGCCATGACGGACTTTCTCGCGCATGCCCCCGAAACCCGCGCCGTGCGCCGTTCACATGCGCGGGCAGCGGAAACCTATGATGCCCACGCGGTCCTGCAGCGCGAGGTGGCAGCACGCCTGCTTGCAAGGCTGGATCTCATGCAGCTGACACCAGAGGTGATACTGGATCTGGGCGCGGGCACGGGAGACTCCGCCCGCGCCCTCGAAGCGCGCTACCCCAAGGCCACAATCATCCTGCTGGATGCGGTGAGACAGATGTTGGCCAAGGCCAGGTCACGTCGCCGCCGTTGGTTTTCGCGCAGTCGCTATCTCTGCGCGGACGCAGCCGCCACGGGTTTGAAGGATCAGTCGATTGATCTCATACACTCCAACCTTGCCCTGCACTGGTGTACGGATCCAGACGCGGTTCTGGCCGAATGCCGCCGCATACTGAAACCGCGCGGCCTGCTCATCTTTTCCACGGTCGGGCCATCCACCTTGCAGGAGCTGCGCGCCGCGTGGGCGAGCCTTGATGACTCTCCCCATGTGCATCTCTTCATGGACATGCACGACATCGGCGATGCGCTCATCAGGGCCGGCTTTGCTTCACCGGTGATGGAGCGCGACAACCTCTGCGTGACTTACCGCGATCTTGCAGGTCTGTTCGCGGATCTGCGGGCCACGGGTGCCGTCAACAGCCATCCGGGGCGCCACAAGGGCTTGCGCGGGTCGGGTCAACAGAGGGCCCTCGCCGCCGCTTACGAAACCCACCGCCGGAATGGTCTGCTGCCAGCCACCTACGAAATCGTGATGGGCCACGCCTGGATCCCGGAGCAAGGAACCCGCCCTCAGGACGGCAGCACCGTCGCCACGTTCCCCTTCCATAAACTGGGTATGCGCAAAGCATGAGGTTCTTTATCACCGGGACGGATACAGGATGTGGCAAGACGGCTGTCACCTCAGCGCTGCTGCTGGCGCTGCGTGCGCGCGGGCACAAGGCTGTCGGCATGAAACCCATCGCGGCGGGTGTGGGGGAAGATGGTCGCAATGAAGATGTGGAAGCACTGCTGGCGGCCTCGTCGCCCGGCATGCGCCCTTCGAGCGTGAATCCGTATCTGTTTTCGGCTCCCACGGCGCCGCACATCGCGGCTGCCCGCGAAGGCCGGACGATCGCCTGGGAGACATTGGACGCCGCCTATCGGGATCTCGTCGCGCTGGCCGACGCGGTGCTGGTCGAGGGAGTCGGAGGCTGGCAGATTCCCCTCTCACCCACCCTGGAACTGTCGGATCTGCCGCGGCGCTGGAATCTGCCGGTGCTGATGGTGGTGGGGGTGCGTCTGGGTGCGCTCAATCACGCGCTGCTGACAGCCGAATCCATCGCGCATTCCGGTTGCGTTATGGCCGGGTGGTTTGCGAACGTCATCGACCCCGGCTATATCTACGCGGACCAGACCATCACTGCTCTGGAGCAACGGCTGCGCTCCCCGTGCCTCGCGCGGCTGGCCTGGCAAGAGGAAGCGGCGATCACCCGTCTCGCTGCAGGGTTGACGAATGCTGCAACTGCACTGGAGCATTACCCCAAGCCCGCAGCCTGAGCGCAAGAGCATTCCCGTGTATCCCGAACCCGCCACCGCGAGAACCTGGATAGTGCAGCCGCAGCGCTCACTCACCTGGCTAGAAGCGCGACGCTGGCTCTGCGTGCTGAGCCTCATTCCGGCCAGCAGCGGGATATTGTCGGCCTTCTACGGTGCGCCGCTGGTGCTGCCGTTCGCCGGTCTCGAGATCGCCTTGTTGTGGGCGGCTTTCTACTGGGTGAACCTGACCGGGCGCCAGCGTGAGGTGATCAGGCTGGAGGGATCACAGGTCATCATCGAGAAAGGCCGCGATGAGCCCGAAGAAGTTCACCGCTTCGAGCAAAGCTGGGTGCGCATCGAACTGCGACCCTCACCGAACCGGTGGCATCCCTCGCGACTGTGTTTCATCTCCCATGGCCGTGAGGTGACCATCGGCCACTTCCTCACCGAGGGGGAGCGTGAAGACCTCGCACGAACGCTGATTAACGCCATCAAGAAAAGTCGTTAGAATGCCGCGGCTGACGTAAGTTTCTGCACCTGTTTGGGAGCTTGTGGGGAGCCATAGCATGATGAGATTGATGAACAGACCAGGCCGTCTTGCCGCACTTTGCGCGGGGCTCCTGATGATATTGCCCGGATTCGCCAATGCCGCCTGGGACCAGCTCAACCTCCCTCGGGGAGTCACGCCCTACAGCGAGACCGTCTACGACCTGCACATGCTCATCCTCTGGGTCTGTGTGGTCATAGGTGTTGGTGTCTTTGGGGCAATCTTCTATTCCATCCTGAAGTTCCGTAAGTCCCAGGGTGCCGTGGCTGCCCAGTGGCACGAGAGCACGACGGTGGAAGTGCTGTGGACTGTCGTCCCGTTCATCATCCTGATCGTCATGGCCGTGCCCGCCACCAAGGCCCTGGTGATGATGGAAGACGTCACCAAGTCCGACCTCACCATCAAGGTCACCGGCTACCAGTGGAAATGGCAGTATGAATACTTGGGTGAGGACGTCTCCTTCTTCAGCACCTTGGGAGACGCCAGCAACAAGGCCCGCCAGCTTGGTTCCGGCGTAAATCCCGAGGGCGTGGAAAACTATCTGCGCGAAGTGGACAACGAAATCGTCGTCCCGGTGAACAAGAAAATCCGCTTTCTCACCACCGCGGCCGATGTGATCCACTCCTGGTGGGTACCCGCACTGGGCTGGAAGCGTGATGCCGTCCCGGGCTTCATCAATGAATCCTGGGCCACCATCAAGGAAGAAGGTGTCTATCGCGGCCAATGCACGGAGCTGTGCGGCAAGGATCACGGCTTCATGCCCGTCGTCCTGCGCGCCGTGTCGGAAGAGGAATTCCAGAAGTGGCTTGCCGCCCGCAAGACGGCCACTGCCGGCACCGCTCCGGCGGCACCCGTGACCGTGGCCGGCAACCCGTAATCCGGTTCGCCGAAGCGCCAAGTCGCAAAGACGCAAAGAAATAAGCATCGAACGAGGAACTGCCAATGAGTGACGCAGCTGTTCATCACGACCACCACGACGCCCATCATCCGACGGGCATCATGCGCTGGCTGACCACCACCAATCACAAGGACATCGGCACGATGTACCTGGTGTTCTCCCTCATGATGTTCTTCGTGGGTGGAGCCATGGCCATGGTCATCCGTCTGGAACTCTTCCAGCCGGGACTGCAGTGGGTTGACCCGCAATTCTTCAACAGCATGACCACCATGCACGCGCTGGTGATGATTTTCGGTGCGGTCATGCCCGCCTGGACAGGCTTCGCCAACTGGATGATCCCGATGATGATCGGGGCGCCTGACATGGCCCTGCCCCGGCTCAACAACTGGAGCTTCTGGATTCTGCCGTTCGCCTTTACGCTCCTGCTCATGACCCTGTTCCTGCCCGGCGGTGCTCCGGCTGGCGGCTGGACGATGTATCCGCCGCTGGTCCTGCAGACCGGTGCGGCATTCCCCTTCCTCATCTTCGCCGTGCACTTCATGGGAGCCTCCTCGGTTGCAGGGGCGATTAACATCATCGCCACCGTGTTCAACCTGCGCGCGCCCGGCATGACTCTGATGAAGCTGCCGCTGTTCGTGTGGACCTGGATCATCACCGCCTTCCTGCTGATCGCCTCCATCCCGGTACTGGCGGGCGCGGTGACCATGCTGCTCACCGACAAATTCTTCGGCACCGCTTTCTTCAGTGCCGCCGGTGGTGGTGACCCGGTGATGTTCCAGCACATCTTCTGGTTTTTCGGGCACCCGGAGGTCTACATCCTCATTCTCCCCGCCTTCGGTATCGTGTCGGCCATCATCCCCACCTTCGCGCGCAAGCCGCTCTTCGGCTACAGCTCGATGGTGTACGCTGCAGCGTCCATTGCCTTCCTGTCCTTCATCGTGTGGGCGCACCACATGTTCACGGTCGGCATGCCGCTCGCAGGCGAGCTCTTCTTCATGTACGCCACCATCCTCATCGCGGTTCCGACCGGCGTGAAGGTCTTCAACTGGGTGGCCACGATGTGGCAAAGCTCGATGACCTTCGAAACCCCAATGCTCTTCTCCATCGCCTTCGTGGTCCTGTTCACGATCGGTGGGTTCTCGGGTCTGATGCTTGGCATCACCCCCGTGGACTTCCAGTACCACGACACCTACTTCGTCGTGGCGCACTTCCACTATGTGCTGGTGACCGGTGCGATCTTTGCGCTGATGGCCGGCACCTACTTCTGGCTGCCGAAATGGACCGGCCACATGTATGACGAGACGCTGGGCCAGCTGCACTTCTGGCTGTCCACCATCTCGGTGAACGTACTGTTTTTCCCGCAGCACTTCCTGGGCCTCGCCGGCATGCCCCGCCGTATCCCCGACTACGCGGTACAGTTCGCCGACTGGAACATGGTGTCCAGCCTAGGTGGCTTCGTCTTCGGTGTGTCGCAGCTACTGTTCCTTGCCGTCATCGTGAAATGTGCACGCGGCGGAGCCAAGGCCCGTGATCAGGTGTGGGAAGGGGCTCGCGGCCTCGAGTGGACCCTGCCGTCGCCGCCGCCCTACCACAGCTTCTCCACGCCACCGGCGCCGGCGACCATCGACGGCGGCTATCGCTGACAGGCGCCGTCGAGACACTGGAATATCGGGAAGCACGGCAAGCCACGATGCCTGACCCAGCCACCCTGGAGCGCCAGCGGCAACGCGCGCGGCGCACGGCCATGGTCCTGGCGGTCATCGTGGCCGGCTTCTACGCGGTATTCGTGCTCAAGCACCTGCTCTGAATCATGACCACCGAGACCCAACAACGCGCCACCCGCCGCCTCGTCAGCAGGCTGGCTCTGGTTGTGGTCGCCATGTTCGGTTTTGGCTACCTCCTGGTACCGCTGTACGACGTGTTCTGCGAAGTGACCGGCATGAATGGCAAGACCGGTCGCCTGAGCGCGGAGCAGGCGAACAGCATGACCGCTGATCCCTCCCGGCTGGTGACAGTCGAGTTCGTCACCAGCGTGAATTCAGGCTTCCCGTGGAATTTCAAACCCATGGTGAGTCGCGTCGAGGTGGTTCCCGGCAAGCAGATGGAAGTCATGTTCGAGGTGACCAACCGCACCAGTGACACCGCCATCGGCCAGGCAGTGCCGAGCGTTGCTCCCAACGAAGCGGCGCGTTATTTCAGCAAGACCGAATGCTTCTGCTTCACCGAACAGAAACTGGCACCAGGCGAAACCCGACAGATGCCAGTGCGCTTCATCGTCGACCCCAGATTGCCGAAGAACATAGAGTCCCTGACCTTGGGATACACATTCTTCCGCTCGACTGTACAGGTGTCCGCATCTCCGGCGCAGAACGCCACGAAACCCGAATCCTGAGATCAACTTCCAGCCACAAGAAAGATACAGCCATGGCAAACGCACAAGCGGCGCATCACCATTACTTTGTTCCCGAGTCGAGCAAATGGCCGATCATCGCCACGATCTCGATCTTCACCATGTTCGTGGGTGGAGCGCTCACGCTCAACGACAGCGGAGTCGGCCCGGAAGTTCTCGGTGCCGGATTCATTCTTTTCGTCTACATGCTGTTCGGCTGGTTCGGCGAGGTCATCCGCGAAAGCGAAAAGGGCATTTACGGCCAATGGGAAGACACCAGCTTCCGCATGGGCATGATGTGGTTCATCTTCTCCGAAGTCATGTTCTTCGCGGCCTTCTTCGGCGCCCTCTTCTATGCACGCGTGCTCTCGGTGCCGTGGCTGTCGGGTGCAGGTGCCGAGGCCACTACCCATGCCGTGTTGTGGCCGGAGTTCCTCGCCGACTGGCCCTTGCTCAAGCTCCCCAGTGACTACGGTTTCAGCGAAGCCAAGGATGTGATCGGCGCTTGGGGCGTGCCGGCTCTCAACACGGCCATCCTGCTCGCTTCGGGCGGCACGGTGACCTGGGCGCACTGGGGCCTGCAGAAGAACAATCGCGGGCAGTTGATCCTGGGTCTGGCGATGACCGTCGCGCTCGGTGCCATCTTTGTGTTCATGCAGGCCGAGGAATACAGCCACGCCTATCATGAGCTGGGCCTGACGATGAGCACCGGCATCTACGGTGCCACGTTCTTCCTGCTCACCGGCTTTCACGGTTTCCATGTGACCATGGGCACCGTCATGCTGGCGGTAATCCTGGCGCGCTCAATCCGCGGCCACTTCAAGCCGAAGCATCATTTCGCCTTCGAGGCGGTGGCGTGGTACTGGCACTTCGTGGACGTGGTGTGGATTGGCCTCTTCATCTTCGTCTACTGGATCTGAGGCCAGTCCGGTAGCAAGAAAAAAGGGCGCCTCTGGCGCCCTTTTTTATCGCCAACCGTGGGCTCAACGTCCCCCACGCGGCTCGATAATGCCGAGCGCATAAAGCACCATCAGCAGAACGAACAGACCAATGGACAGTCCAACGCGCAGGGTTAGCGCCTTAACTCCCGCAGTGCTCCCGCGTGGTCCGCGGAACAGCGCCTTGAAGGCCGTTGCCAAGGCACCCAGGATGAGGATCAGCAGGCCGATCACGATGTACTTGATGACTGGATGGTTATCCATGGATACCTCTGAGGGTTCGCGAGCGGCTGCAACTGCATGAAACAGCGCTCTTCCGCATGTTTGTGGGCGGGCAGGAAGCGGGTGCGATGAGCGTCCGCCGTTTCAGGCCGGGGATGGCATCCACCGTGGTCGTGATTCTACTTTTTCCCGCCCTGCTCAGTCTCGGTTTCTGGCAGCTCGACCGTGCAGCCCAGAAACGGGCACTCCACCTGGAAATGGAATTACGGCGCGACGCCCCGACACTTGAACTCGAGCGCCTGGGTGCGGTTAATCTCGAAGACAACATCGGTCGCGCCACCGCGCTTCAAGGGCGCTACCTTTCGCCCCAGTTCCTGCTCGACAATCGCGTCAGGAACCGCGCACCGGGTTATGAAGTGCTCACCCCCTTCGAACTCACAGGCGGTGGCGTGCTGCTGGTTGCGCGCGGCTGGGTGCCCGCTGGAAATGATCGGTCGCGCGTGCCCGGGGTGGAGGTGGATGACGACCCCCGCCGGGTCCCGGGTCGCCTTGGACGCGCACCCAGTACGGGAATCCGACTCGCCGGGCAGCCGATGATTGAGCAAACCGGAACCAGTCTTTACCGGATACAGCATGTGGATACTGCGGCCCTGGGAGATCGGCTGCAGGTGAAGCTGCCTCCGGTGCTGCTTTTTCTGGGTGCAGAGGCCGAGAACGGCTACGATCGCGCGTGGCCCGTGGTGAGCGCGGACACCTCCAAGCACGAGGCTTACGCCACCCAGTGGTTTGCCATGGCTGGCGTACTGCTGCTGCTTTATTTCCGAATCAATTTCCGTCGCGAGTCCTCCACGTGAATCCAAGCAAGCCTGTCTCCCGCACGCGCAATCGCCTCACCCTGCTGCTGATCATCGGGGTTTTCGTGGGCCCCATCGTACTGGCCTGGCTGTTCTCCAGCGGCCGGCTCGCCCTGCCGGGAGATGAGCTGACCCACCGCGGACAGCTGCTGGACCCACCTGTGGATCTCTCCGCAGAAGGCTCACGCCCGGGAGTCCAGCCCCTGTTTCGCCTCCAACCCAGCGAATGGGCGGTGGTCCTGCTACAGGCGGAGGCCTGCGCCGAGCAGCCGTGCGGGAAGACTCTGGACGACCTCCTCACCCTGCGTGAGCTGATCGGCCAGGCTGGCGTGCGGGTTTCCACCCATGCCATCACGGGACTCCCCGGTGCCCCGGAGCGCCATGTGAACCGGGTCCACCCCGACCCCGACACCCTCGCCTTGCTCGCTGAGCGCCTGCCGGCGGGACAAGCGGGCCCGCTGCCCGCGATTGTTTTCGTGGACTGGCGCCACCAGCTCATGATGCGCTACGCCGCGAGCGGTGAGCTGTCCAACATCCAGCGTGATCTCAAGCGCCTGCTGCGCGCCTCTGCCATCAAGTAACCATGCGCAAACTCCACCTGACCCTGGCCCTTCTTCTGCCTCTGCTCGCCTTCACGGTGATCGTGAAAGGCGCCTATGTGCGCCTGACCGACGCTGGGCTCGGTTGCCCCGACTGGCCCGGCTGTTACGGCCAGTTGCTGGTGCCCGAGACGGCTCAGGAGATCACCGATGCCGAGAGTCTCGCGGCCCGTCCGCTGGAAACCGGCAAGGCTTGGGCCGAGATGATCCACCGCTACATGGCATCAGGCCTGGGCGCGCTGATCCTGTTGCTGGCGTGGCTCGCCTGGCGCCGGCGCCATACCCATCAGCCCTGGGTGGCGCTGAGCCTCGTGCCGTTGGTCATGTTCCAGGGGCTGCTTGGCATGTGGACGGTCACACTCCTGCTCAAGCCTCTGGTCGTGGCGCTGCATCTGCTGGGAGGCTTCACGCTCCTGTCGCTGCTGTGGTGGAACCTGTTGGAGGTGCACGGTGCGAGCCGTGCGTCACCCGAATCACGGGCTGTAGCCGACCTTCGCCCGTGGGCGCTGTTTGCGATGCTGATGGTCTTCGCGCAGGCCTTTCTGGGCGGCTGGACCAGCACCAACTATGCGGCGCTGGCCTGCACGGATTTCCCGCGTTGCCATGGTCAGTGGTGGCCGGACATGGACTTCGCAAATGGCTTCGTGCTGTGGCGGGGTCTGGGCGTGAACTACGAGTTTGGCGTCCTGGACACCCCGGCCCGCACGGCTATTCATTTCACCCACCGGCTGGGTGCCGTCGTGGTCTGCCTCACCCTGCTCTGGCTGTTCCTGCGCACCCGCAGCCTGCCTCCTGCGGGTCGCACGATCGGCTGGTGTATACTCGGACTGCTCGCGCTGCAGATAGCGTTGGGGGTGACCAATGTGGTCAGGGGCCTGCCCTTGCCGGTGGCCGTGATGCACAACGGTGTCGCGGCCCTGCTGCTCCTCAGCGTGGTAACCCTCTTCCGTTACACCCGTCCAAGTGGCCCCTGACCGGACCTGAGGATCATGACCAAGCCTACCGCCCCCGATACGACGATCACCGCCACAGGCGCCACCTGGCGGGATTACCTGGAGCTCTGCAAGCCGCGGGTGGTCTATCTCATCGTCTTCACCGCGATCATCGGCATGCTGCTGTCCACGCCCGGTCTGGTGCCGCTGGATGTGCTCATCATTGCGACTTTGGGCATCGGGCTCGCGGCCGCCTCCGCGGCGGCCATCAACCATGTCGCGGACCATCGTATCGATGCTCTGATGGCGCGCACCCAGAATCGTCCCCTGCCACAGGGCGAACTGACCACCCAGCAAGCGCTCATCTTTGCGCTGGTGCTGGGCGCGGTGTCCATGTATCTGCTCGTTGCCTACATCAACGTGCTTACCGCGGTTCTCACGTTTTTCTCGCTCATCGGTTATGCGGTCATCTACACGATGTACCTCAAGCGCGCCACGCCGCAGAACATCGTCATTGGCGGCGCCGCCGGCGCCGCGCCCCCGGTGCTCGGCTGGACCGCCGTCACAGGCACCCTCGACCCGCACGCTCTGTTGCTGTTCCTCATCATCTTCGCGTGGACGCCGCCGCATTTCTGGGCACTCGCCATCTACCGCCGCGCGGAGTACGCCAAGGCCGACCTGCCCATGCTGCCCATCACGCACGGCACGGAATTCACGCGTCTGCACGTGCTTTACTACACCCTGCTGCTGGTGGCGGCGACCCTGCTGCCCTTCGCCACCTACATGTGCGGGATGGTGTATCTTGTGGGCGCGGTCATCCTGAATGTAATTTTCCTGTACTACGCCATTCGCATGCAGTTCGATGACAGTGACGAGCTGGCGTATCGCACGTTCAAATATTCGATCGTCTATCTCACCGCCCTCTTCGTCGTCCTGTTCGTGGATCATTACCTGCCACTGGTGAGAGCCGCGCTGCAATGAAAGTCGCCCATGGCTGACCGGATCAGACTGCCAGCCTGGATGTGGCTGTGGTTTCCTCCGGTTCTCGCCGTGGTGGTGATAGCGACCCGTCTCCTCACCCCGGACTTCTACGCGGCCTTCATCGAGCCTGAACTCGGCCTGGTGGAGCTCGCCACGCCGCTAGTCTCGATTATCGGCTTCATCGTGGGCCTGACCATGCTGCGGCACCTGTACCGCATTCCCAGCCAGCCCATGCGTATCTGGATTCTGGGACTCACGCTAGCGTGCTTTTACCTGGCGGGCGAGGAACTTTCCTGGGGACAGCAGTTGTTCCAGTGGGAAACGCCGGAGACCCTCGCGGAGCTGAACGACCAGAACGAGACCAACCTGCACAACATGAGCAGCTGGTTCGATCAAAAACCCCGACTGTTGCTGGAGCTGTGGGTATTGGTGGGCGGCATCCTGCTGCCACTCAAACGGCGGTGGTTGGGTGGTCACCCCAAGGGGCTGTTCTGGCGTTGGTTCTGGCCGGCACGGGAGTGCATTCCCACCGCCGTGCTTGCCATTGGCATCAAGCTGCCCGAACGTTACCGGGATTTTGCGGGGCCGGGCTCGCTGCCCTTCGAGATTCGCTGGAGCGAGCCGCAGGAGTATTACTTCGCCCTGTTCCTGCTCATCTATCTGCTCGCGGTGAACGCGCGGATGCACGGCAAGGGCGCAGCACTCTGAGGCAGGCGTCCACCCCGCTTCAAGGCGGACGCCAGGATAGCTTTCAGGCTTGCGCGGGTGCCGGCAGCAGGTTCACGCCCAGCGCGCGCCGCATGGCTTTCATCGCGTTGTTCTCCAGCTGACGGATGCGCTCCGCGGAGACCTGATACCTGTCTGCCAGTTCCTGCAGGGTCATCTTGGGCTCAGTCAGCCAACGACTGGTGACGATGTCGCGGCTGCGTGCATCGAGCGCGGCGAGGGCATCGCCGAGGTTTTCCTGGCCGCGCGATTCTTCCTCCAGCCTCTCCAGCTGCTGCACGGGTTCGAAGCGCGTGTCGCAAAGGTAGGCGGAGGGTGAGAGATCGTCATCGTCATCCTCTCCCTCCACGGCCGGATCGAAGGCCTGATCATGGGCATTCATCCGCTCTTCCATGAGCAGCACCTCGTGCGTCTCCACGCCCAGATCCTTGGCGACAGCCTCGACTTCCTGGCTGCTCATCCAGCCGAGGCGCTGGCGTGCGCTGCGCAGATTGAAGAAGAGCTTGCGCTGCGCCTTGGTGGTGGCGACCTTCACGATGCGCCAGTTGCGCAGGATGAATTCGTGAATCTCCGCCTTGATCCAGTGCACGGCGAAAGAGACCAGTCGCACGCCGAGCTCAGGGTTGAAACGCTTGACGGCCTTCATGAGGCCGATATTGCCCTCCTGGATGAGATCGGCCTGGGCCAAGCCGTAGCCGTTGTAACCCCGGGCTACCCGCACCACGAAACGCAGGTGGGAAAGCACCAGCTGGCGGGCTGCATCCAGATCCTGATCTGCCTGAAAACGCCGGGCCAGAGCCTGTTCATCGGCCTCGCTCAGCATGGGGACCTTGTTCACCGCGGCCACATAGGACTCGAGCGACCCGGTCGGAACGAGCAGTGTGTCCAGAGCGACTGTCATGGCTTGCATAGCCTCCTCCAAATTCCTTGTGTCGAAGTTTAGCACTCGGCCGATTAGAGTGCTAAGCCCCGCTCCAGTTCCCTCAGGAAGAATCCGACATCTCAGCCGGTGGCGCCCTGTTACCATCCGGAGGCCCTCGACCCTGAGTGGCAATCAGCCAGGAGCCTCTTGCCCATGAACCACGTCCCGGAAGCCCTCATGAGGGACCGCTTCGCCGCCGGCATTGCGGTGGCCAATATCCCGACTCTGCTCATGGTCGTGGCCCAGCTCACCGGTGAAGAGCGCTGGCTGCAGCCCCCTTATCGGCCCTCCCGCAGCGTGGGCCTGGGGGACAACGACACCGGTGGTCTGCCCGAGGCCATTCAGGAAGAGATCCGCGCCGCAGCGCTGGAGGCCATCTTGGCCTGGCGTGCCGGCAGGCCGGTGGCCATTCCGGACCCGAGCCCCGGTCAGCTGGTGGAGATGTTGTCCGTGGCCATGGGTGAGCCCGTGCCCGAGGAATACGGGGAGTTCACCAGGGACCTCTTCGGGCACCGCCCACCCAGCACGGAACGCATCCCCGTGCCGGAAGGTTTCCGTGTGCTGGTCATCGGTGCCGGAGTCTCAGGCCTCTGTGCAGCGGTCAACCTGAAGGCGGCGGGCATCCCGTTCACGGTGCTGGAGAAGAACCCGGTCGCGGGCGGGGTGTGGCAGGAGAACCGCTATCCCGGCGCGGGCGTCGATACGCCCAACCACCTCTACTCCTTCTCTTTCGCCAGGTACGACTGGCCGACGTATTACGCCCTGCGGGACGATCTGCATGCCTACCTGCAGCATGTGGCGCGCGAATTCGACCTCGCACCCCATATCCGCTGCAGCACACGGGTGGAGACGGCCCGCTACGACGCCGAAAGCCAAGCCTGGCTCGTCACGGTCACGCGGCCGGATGGCAGCGCGGAGATTTTGCGTGGCAATGTCCTCATCAGCGCCGCGGGGATTTTCAATCCGCCGGTGTGGCCGCGGATTCCGGGCCTCTCCTCGTTCGCAGGTCCCTGCTTCCATACCGCCGAGTGGCCCGACGGCATCGATCTGGCGGGCAAGCATGTTGCCATCATCGGCAACGGCGCGAGCTGCATGCAGGTGGGTCCCGAAATCCAGCACGCGGTGGAATCACTCACCATTTTTCAGCGCTCTCCGCACTGGGCAGCGCCCTTCCCGCAATTTCGCAGATCCGTGCCGGAGGCCCTGCGTTTCCTCATCCAGGAAGTCCCGCTCTATCAGGCCTGGTATCGCGTGCGTCTCGGCTGGACCATCAACGATCGCGTGCACGCCACCCTGCAGAAGGATCCAGCCTGGCCCTATCCGGAGCGCTCGCTCAACGCCACCAATGACGCGCATCGCGCCTATTACACGCGCTATATCCAGGAGCAGTTGGGTGATCGCCAGGATCTGTTGCCCAAGGTGTTACCCGACTATCCACCCTTCGGCAAACGCATGCTGATGGACAATGGCTGGTACCGAATGCTGCAGAACCCACGCGTGCAGCTGGTGGACACGCGCATCACCGAAGTGGACGAAGGCCATGTGGTCACAGCAGATGGCACACGCCACAAAGCGGATGTCCTGATGATCGCCACCGGCTTCGATGTGCTCAATTTCCTCAACACCTATGAAATCTTCGGGCGCGATGCCCGGAAGCTCCGGGATTTCTGGGAAGGTGACAATGCGGCGGCCTATCTCGGCACCGTGGTGCCGGGCTTTCCCAATTTCTTCATGATGTACGGGCCCAATCTGCAGCCCGGCCACGGGGGCAGTTTCATGGTGGTGGCGGAAATGCAGATGCGCTACATCATGGACATGCTGCGCCGGATGACCAAAGAGGGTATTGGTGCCGTGGACTGCCGGACCGAAGTCTTCGAAGCCTATCGCGCGGGAGTGGATGCCGCGCACGCCAACATGGTGTGGGCGCACGAGGGCATGACGACCTATTACCGCAATTCGCGCGGGCGAATCGTGGTGAATTCACCTTATCGCAATGTCGATTTCCACCGCATGACGCGCGAAGCGAGACTTGCGGACTACCATGTGGAGGCACGCGCCACCCAACGGGAGATTGAGCACGCATGAAGGTCATCACATTCCATGCCACGCCGGACGGCGGCTCGCGCTTCGCCGAAATCGACATTCCGCTGGATCAGTCGCGCGAGGACGGTTTCGGTCACACCATCACCCATTCATCGCCCTGGGCCTCGCCTGCCGTGCAGTTCGTGCAATTGCCGGCCGGCCTCTCGCAGAACTGGCACCAGGCGCCGGCCCGCCAGATCGTGGTGGTGCTGGACGGCATCCTCGAGGTGGAGACGACCGATGGCGAAACCCGGCGCTGGCGCCGTGGTGGCGTGTTCCTGCCCGCGGATATCGAAGGCCGCGGCCATCGCACGCGCTGCATAGACGGGCCGGTATGCCTGCTCTTCGCACCCTGGCCGAAACCTTGAGGAGCCGCATCGGATGAGAACTTTCCTGAGCATGAGCCTGCTGCTGTTTCCGGTGTTCCTCGCCACGGCGCACGCCGCGGACGACTGGCCGCTCTACGGGCTCGACTATTCAAACCAGCGACTCTCGCCGCTGGTCGACATCAAGCCGGAGAACGTCACGCAGCTCACGCGCCGCTGGAGCGTGAAGACCGGCATCAAGGCGTCCTTCCAGGCCTCGCCGGTCGTACGCGAAGGAGTGATGTATGTCTCCACGCCGTTCAATCATGTGCTCGCGCTCGATGCGGCCACCGGCGCCGAGCGCTGGCGCTACGAACATGTGCTGACGACGCGCGATGTCTGTTGCGGACCGGCCAATCGCGGAGTGGCGGTGGCGGACGGGCGGGTCTTCATGGCTACCATCGACTCGCGGGTGGTAGCCCTCGATGCCACCACTGGCAAGAAAATCTGGGAAAGCCCGCTCATCGATCATCAGCCGGTGGCCACGGAAAAGCTCTCCGAGCTCCTGACCGGGGCCGCGCCTGATCAGTCGCTCGGCCTCGCCGGCAGCGCGCAGACCGGCCAGACCGGCTACAGCGCCAACATGGCGCCGCAGGTGGTGGACGATCTGGTGCTGGTGGGCGTGACCGGCACGGCCTACGGCCTGCACGTGGAAACCCGAGAGAACGGCGAGACCTCCATGTCCGTGGTGGGCTTGGCCGGTGAGCAGCTCGGGCTGCGCGGCTTCATCGTGGCCCTGGATGCCGCGACCGGCGAGGAGCGCTGGCGTTGGCATACCGTGCCGGATGCCAACTGGACGGGACAGTTCACACCGACCACGGCCTACGGTGAGACCCTCAACCGGGATCTGGCCGGCGAACGCGCGCGCAGCGAGCGCTATGCTGGAAGCTGGCAGTTCGGCGGAGGCTCGGTCTGGACCACGCCCGCGGTGGATCGCGCGCGAGGGCTCATCTTCATCGGCACCGGCAATCCGGCGCCGCAGATGGATGATGCCACCCGACCCGGCGACAACCTGCACACGGTGAGTCTGGTCGCGCTCGAACTGCAAACGGGGAAACTCGTGTGGGCCTGGCAGCAGGTCCCGCACGACCGCTGGGGCTACGATGTCGCGAGCCCGCCGGTGTTGTTCACCATGCAGCACGAAGGCAAGCCCGTGGAAGCCGTGGGCCAGGCGTCCAAGCTCGGCTGGTTCTTCGTGCACGAGCGCGCGACGGGTCGACTCCTGTATCGCTCCGCGCCCTTCGCGCCCCAGGAAAATCTGTTCACGCCGCCGACCGAGGCAGGCGTGCGCATTTCGCCCTCCGGGCTCGGGGCCTGTTCCTGGTCCCCCGTGGCGGTGGATGAGACGGCCAGCAGCGTCTTCATCGCCGGCAGCCACGGGCCCGCCGACTACTTCGTGCGCAAGCTGCCGGAGCGGGCGGGCCAGGCTTGGGACAGCTACACGATGTTCAAGCCGGTGGAAGGCGCACATCACGGGCTCTTGAGCGCCTTGAATCTGGCCGATGGCAGCCTCCGATGGCAGGTGAAACTCGATCAGCCCATGGTGGGCGGCGTGCTCGCCACCCGGAGCGGACTGGTCTTCACTGGCGAGGGCCGCGGTCGCTTCGTCGCTTTTGACGGAAAGACTGGTGCGCGTCTGTGGGAAGACACCACCGAGGCCGGCGTGAATGCACCGCCGGTCAGCTATGCCGTGGCGGATGAGCAGTTCGTTGCCGTGGTCGCAGGAGGCAACAGTCTCTATGGCTATCCGGTGGGGGACGAAATCATCGCTTGGACGCTGCCGCGCACGGCCCGCCCCTGATGTCCGAACCCTGCGCCGCCGGCGCAGCGGCGCCGGTGATACGTCTCATGGAGGGGACTTCCGCCACGCTGCCTTTCATGCGCGAGTTCTTCGGCAATCATGGCCTTGCAATCAATCTGCTGCCGCTGGAGGCGGAGATCCCCGGCAGTTACTGGGGCCCACCCGAAGCCGGGCTCACCCGTCACACCCTGCACGTGCGGCCGGATACACCTCTGACCTCCCTCCTGCACGAAGCCTGTCACTATCTCTGCATGGACGCGGCACGCCGGGAAGTGCTGGACAAGGATGCGGGCGGGGACGTCATCGAGGAATGCGCTGTCTGCTACCTCTCGGTGCTGGTGGCGGATCTCGTGCCAGGCTACAGCCGCCCACGCATGCTGCGCGACATGGATGCGTGGGGTTACAGCTTTCGCCTCGGCTGCGCCGCTGCGTGGTTCGAGCATGATGCGGAAGATGCGCGCACCTGGCTCGTCAACCAAGGCTGGCTGCCCGCACGCGTTGTGCGATCAGCCTGAAGCCCTCAGCGCTCTCCCTCGTTGGTGCCGAGCAGCGCGTCCACGAAAGCCTCGGCCTCAAACACCTGTAGATCATCGAACTGTTCGCCAACGCCGATGAAGCGCAGTGGTAGCTTGAGCTCCTGTGCCACGGCAAACACGATGCCGCCCTTGGCCGTGCCATCGAGCTTGGTCATCACCACGGCGCTCAAGGCGACAGCCTCATGAAAGATGCGCGCCTGCTGGAGAGCGTTCTGGCCCATGGTCGCATCCAGCACCAGCAAGGTCTCGTGTGGCGCTTCCGGATTCTGTTTGCCGAGCACGCGACGAATCTTGCCAAGCTCGGCCATCAGATTGCTCTGGGTATGCAGGCGGCCCGCGGTATCGGCAATGAGCACATCCACGCCGCGTGCGGCTGCTGCCGCATAGGCATCGAAGATTACTGAAGCGGGATCAGACCCCGTGCCCTGTGCAATGACCGGAATGTCGAGCCGCTCGCCCCAGGTTTTCAACTGCTCCACGGCAGCCGCGCGAAAGGTGTCGCCTGCAGCGAACATCACCTTGAGTCCCTGGCCTTGCAGATAACGGCCCATCTTGGCGATGGTCGTCGTCTTGCCCACGCCATTCACGCCCACCACCAACAGCACGAAAGGCGCGCCAGTGGCGCGCGGGATTTCCAGCGGCTGGGCCACAGGCGCCAAGGCCGCGACCATCTCCGCGCGCAACACATCAAGCAACGGCGCCCCCTCATCGCGGGCACGCTTCTTCACCGCCGCCATGATCGACTCGGTGACCTGCACGCCGGTGTCCGCGAGCAGCAGCGCTGTTTCCAACGCTTCCAGCGAACTGCTGTCGATGGGTTCGCGACGCCCGAAAAGGCGTCCGATGCGGTTGAGCAATCCATCGCGCGTGCGCGCGATACCTTCTCTGAGACGTTTGAACATGTCGGATCCGGCAGGGTTCGGCGTGGAACAGGCAGCCTCGCGGTATACCGGGGCTGCGCTATGCTAGCACCTTGACCTGCCCTCTGGATGGACCACCCTATGCCTCTGCTGCTCCTGTTGATGACGATGTTCTGCGTTTCGGCGCGGGCGGCGACGCCGAATACATCGGAATACACACTGTCCAACGGCTTGCGCCTCATCGTCCAGGAAGATCACCGCGCGCCGGTGGCGGTGGTCCAGGTGTGGTATCGCGTGGGTGGCAGCGATGAACACGACGGCATCACCGGCATCTCGCATGCACTCGAACACCTCATGTTCAAGCGCACCCGGAATCTGGCGACGGGCGAATTCTCCCGCCGCGTGGCGCAGCGGGGCGGTACCGAAAACGCTTTCACCTCGGCTGACTACACGGCCTACTACCAGCAATGGGCGGCCAGCAATGTCGCGGAGAGCTTCCGTCTCGAGGCCGAGCGCATGCAGCACCTGATGCTGGATCCGGAAGAAGTGGCGAACGAGCTGAAAGTGATTCGCGAGGAACGGCGCCTGCGTACCGAGGATGATCCGGGCGCCGCCGCCTTCGAGCGAATCCTGGCGGCGACCTGGCAGACCAGCCCCTATCGCCAACCCGTGATCGGTTGGGCAGCCGACATCGAACAGATGCAGCTGGAGGAAATCCGTGACTGGTACGCGCGGTACTACATCCCCAACAACGCTGTGGTCGTGGTGGTGGGAGATGTGCAACCCGAGGCACTGCGCACGCTCGCCGAGGACACCTTCGGCAAGATCCCCGCGCGGCCTTTACCGGCGGCGAAAGTCCGCCCGGAAGTTCCACAGCAGGGGCTCAAACGCCTCGAAATCCTCGATCCCCGCCTACGGGTGCCCACGCTCGTGATGAATTACAAGGTCCCGGGCCTGACCCAGGTGGGACGCGGCGAGGGTGCACCCGAACACTGGGAGATCTACGCCCTCGATGTGCTCGCCGCCCTGCTCGATGGTGGGGCCAGCGCGCGCCTGTCGCGCGAGATGGTGCGTAACGGCGGGGCGGCACTGTCTGCCAGTGCGAACTATTCGGGAAGTTCCCGCCTGATGGATTTGTTCAGCTTCGAGGGCGTGCCACGCAATGGGGTGGGGCTTGCCGATCTGGAGCAAGCCTTTCGCGAACAGATTGAGCGGATCAAGCAAAACCCACCCGGGGAAGAGGAGCTGGCGCGGATCAAGACGGGCGTCATCGCGGCGGACATCTACCAGCGCGATTCTCCTTTGGGACAGGCGATGATCATCGGATCGCTGGTGGCAGTGGGGATCGACTGGCGACTGCGGGATTCCTACGTGGAGGACATCGAAGCAATCACCCCGGCGCAGGTGCAGGCGGTGGCACGCAAGTATTTCCGCGACGAGGTGGCGACCATTGCCTGGCTGCTACCGGAGGCGCGCCATGACTAGACTGCTCATTCTTTGCGGGTTGCTGGCAGCCACGGTTTGCCACGCCAATCCGGACATCCAGCGCTTCGAGACCAGGACCGGGGTGCCGATCCTGTTCGTGGCCGCGCCCGAGATACCGATGTTCATCGCCCGCGTGGTCTTTGCCGCCGGCAGTGCGCAGGATGGGGAACTGCCGGGTCCAGGCGACTCACCACGGACGAACTGCACGAACGCCTTGAAGCCACCGGCGCCCAGCTCGGCACGGGTCTGGAGCGGGACTTCGCCTGGATTTCCCTCAAAAGCCTCACCCGCAGAAAGTATGCCGAGCCCGCGCTGGCGTTGACGGCAGAAGCCCTGGCCGAACCGCGCTTCGATCCCGCGGACTTCAAGCTCATGCAGGCAAGGATGCAGACCAGTCTGGAGCAGCAGAAAAGTTCGCCGGCGGCGCTGGCGGCGCTGGCCATGGAATCCCGGCTGTATCCCGATCACCCTTACGGCCTGCCCGCGGGCGGCACGGAGGCTTCACTTGCTGCCATGCGTCCCGAGGACGTGTGGGATTTTCATAAACGCCTCTACGTGGCGGCCAATGCGCTGGTGGTGATCGTGGGCAATTTCGACAAGGCCGAGGCCCTGCGAGTGGCCGAATTGCTGGTGGAAAAGCTGCCGCGGGGAACGCGGGCGCCAGCGATACCCGCTGTTCCCGCACGCACCGCACCGCTCGTGCATCACGTGCCCTTCCAGAGCGCACAGGCCCACCTGAGCCTCGCCCAGCCCGGCATCTCGCGCCACGACCCGGATTACTACCCGCTCGTGGTCGGCAATCACGTTCTCGGCGCCACGTCGGTGTCGCTGCTGTTTGAGGAGATTCGTGAAAAACGCGGCCTCTCCTATTCGGTCTCCAGCCATTTCTCGCCCATGGCTGCGGCAGGTCCGTTCGAGATCAGCCTGCAGACCGATCAAGCCAATACCGCGGAAGTGCGCAAGGTGCTGCGTGAAACTGTGGCGCGGTACATCACCGAGGGACCAGATGAAACCGCGCTGGCCGCCGCACGGGACAATCTCATCGGCGGTTTCCCCTTGCGCATCGATACCAACCGCAAACTCACCGAGTACCTGACCGTGATTGGATTCCACGACCTGCCACTCGATTGGCTGGAGCAATACCCGCAAGCCGTGGCCAAGGTCACGGCACAGCAGGTGCGCGAGGCTTTCCAGCGTCGGATCAGACTGGACACCATGGTAGAGGTGGTGGTGGGCCCGGTGGCACCGGAGCAATGACCCGCGATGCGCTGCCCGGAAGGGTCCGCATCATTGGCGGGGAGTGGCGGCGCCGCTGGCTGCCGGTGCCGGCTGCCCAAGGCCTGCGGCCAACGGCCGACCGCGTGCGCGAGACGCTTTTCAACTGGTTGATGCCCCAATTGCCAGGCGCACGTTGCCTCGACCTCTTCGCCGGCACCGGTGTGCTGGGTCTGGAAGCACTGTCGCGCGGGGCTTCCCACGCCACGTTTGTCGAGCGCGACACAAAGGTGTTTGCGCAACTCGTGCACAACGCCGAACTGTTGCAGGCGGGAAATCGCGCCAGTTTGGTGAATGCCGATGCCTCGCAATTCCTCCTGACCCAGTCCCCAACCGCATTCGATATCGTCTTTCTGGACCCCCCGTTTGCCGGTTCCCTGATGGCCGAAGTCATGCCGCGGCTCATGCAGGGCTGGCTTGCGCCGGATGCGCTGCTCTATCTGGAATTTCCCCGCGCCGGGCCCGGGATCGCGCTGCCGGAGGGATGGCGTATGATGCGCGAGGGTCAAACCCGGCAGGCCGGCTACGGCCTGGCCACCCGCGCCTGAGGCGCGATGACGCTCGCGCACATGCAGACGCTCAACACAGGAGATCAGGCTTTGGGCACCGTCGCCATCTATCCGGGCACCTTCGACCCCATCACCAAGGGGCACAGCGATATCGTGGCTCGCGCCGCCGGCATCTTCGATCACGTGATTCTGGCCGTGGCTGCAGCCACATCCAAGAACACGGCTTTTTCAACGGATGAACGCGTGGATCTCGCACGCCAGGTGCTGGCCGAACACAAGAATGTGGAAGTCCGTCGCTTTGAAGGCTTGCTTGCACACTTCGTGCGGGATTGTGGCGCCAAGGCGGTGTTGCGTGGCCTGCGCGCGGTCTCGGATTTCGAATACGAATTCCAGCTTGCCGGCATGAACAAGAAACTGGTGCCCGAGGCCGACACTGTGTTCCTGCCAACCACTGAAAATTATTCCTACATCTCCTCGTCCCTGATCCGCGAGATCGCGAGCTTGGGCGGCAACGTGGCCGAATTCGTCCACCCGATTGTCCATGCGGCATTGACCGAGCGGCTGGGCAAGCGGCAGAAGGGCTGACCCTCCGGGAGAACGGCATGGCCCTGCGCATCACTGATCAATGCGTCAACTGCGATGTCTGCGAGCCTGAGTGTCCCAACCAGGCCATCTATGAGGGCATCGACCACTACCTGATCAATCCCGACCGGTGCACGGAATGCGTGGGTCATTTTGACAAACCCCAGTGCGCCCAGGTCTGCCCGGTCGATTGCATCCCCAAGGATCCCGATCGCCCGGAGACCGCTGCCCAGTTGCTGGCGAAATATCACGCCCTGACCAGCGCCGACACGGTCAAACCGTGAACCGGCCTCTGATGCGGAGGAAAGCTTCCATGTCGAAGCGTGCTTGTGTTCGTCCAGTGATGGGTCTGGTGCTCGCGTTGCTGGTGTGTGGTGCAGCCTCGGCTGCCCGTGAGCCCGGCAAGACGGCCATTGCTTCCGCGCATCCACTCGCCACGGCGGCGGGGCGCGAGATCATCGAGGCGGGCGGCAATGCCTTTGATGCGGCGGTCGCCGTGGCGGCGGCACTCGCCGTGGTCGAACCCTATTCCTCGGGCATTGGCGGTGGTGGCTTCTATCTCCTGCATCGGGCCATCGGCGAGGAAGACCTCTTCATTGACGCCCGCGAACGGGCTCCGCTCGCTGCCCACGAAAAACTGTATCTCGATGATCAGGGCGAGGTGATTCCGGGCAAATCCATGAACGGAGCCTTGGCGGCGGCGATTCCCGGGGCGCCCGCCGCGCTGGTTCATCTGGCCCTGTACTACGGGCGCATCCCCCTCGACCGCTCTCTTGCCCCGGCGATACGACTGGCCAGGGACGGGTTCCCCGTCACCGAACGGTATCTGGAGATGGCGACGTTCCGTCAACGTGAGCTGGCGGCCGACCCCGCGACCGGTGAGATCTTCCTGGACAACGGCGAGCTCCCCGCGCTGGGGCATCTCATCCGGCAGCGCGACCTCGCCGACACCCTCACCCGGTTGGCGCGCCAGGGTACGGCCGGTTTCTACAGTGGCGAGATTGCGGACGAACTCATCGCCGGTGTGCGCGCCGGTGGTGGCATCTGGACCGCGGAGGATCTCGAGCAATACCGGATTGTCGAACGCAACCCCATCGTCGGCCGCTACCGCGACATGCAGATAGTTTCCGCGCCACCACCCTCGTCCGGCGGAATCGTTCTTCTGGAGGCGTTGAACATCCTCGAGGGCTACTCCCTTGCCGAGCTGGATGCGCTGGACCGTTCGCATCTCGTGGTCGAGGCCATGCGTCGCGCGTACCGCGATCGTGCCGAGTATCTGGGCGATCCGGACTTCGTCGACGTGCCGGTGGCAAGACTCACCGGCAAGCAGCACGCGCGCGAGGTGGCGGCGGATATCGATCTGGCCAAGGCCACGCCGAGCAGCAGTCTGAAACCGATCGCCTCGCCCAAGCAGGGCGATCACACCACGCACTTCTCGATTCTGGACGGTGAGGGCAATCGCGTCTCCGCCACGCTGAGCGTCAACTATCCCTTCGGCGCCTGTTACACGCCGGCCGGCAGCGGCGTGCTGCTCAACAATGAAATGGATGATTTCTCCTCGCGCCCCATGACCCCGAATGCCTACGGGCTGGTCGGCGTGGATGCGAACGCCATTGCTCCGGGCAAGCGCCCGCTCTCGAGCATGACGCCGACATTTCTCGTCACCCCGGACCGCGTGGGCATCCTGGGCACTCCCGGGGGCAGCCGGATCATCTCCATGGTGCTGCTTGGTGTTCTCGAGTTTGCAGATGGCAAGACGCCCGAGGCGTGGGTCTCGCGCCCCCGTTTCCATCATCAATACCTGCCGGACGAGATCCTCTTCGAGCCGGCCGCCTTCGACGACGCGGCCCGCAAGGCGCTGGAAGCTCGCGGCCATGCGTTCAAGCTCTCCACCCGCGATTACGGCAACATGCAGGCCATCCTGTGGGATCTCGCGAGCAATGCGGTCTCCGCCGCGGCCGATCCGCGCGGTGAGGGAACCTCAGAGGTTTGGGCGACTCCTGTGATGATGGGCGCAGAGCTCCCAGATGAAGCCCCCACCAATGACGGATTCGGTGAGTCAACCTATCAGCCGACCCTGCCGGCCGAGGATGGCAGCTTCGTGCCCGACCTCGAAGCCTTCGGCAACGAGGCAGTTCCGGGTGTAGAGGAGTAACAGGCAGCAACGCGCCCCGGTCGACGCCACCTCAGGGCGGGGGCAGCACGACTTCCCGGTAGGCATGCCAGGTGGCATGACCAATGATCGGCATGAGCACGACAAGGCCCAGGTGCGAGGTCATGAATCCCACGGCCGTGCAGATCGTGATGAGGCAGGCCCACCAGGCCATCACGCGGGGATTCTCCAGACAGCTCCTCACGCTGGTGAGTGCGGCGACGATTCCGTCAGTGTCCCGATCAAGCATCATCGGCACCGCCACCACGGAAATGCCAAACACCAGGCTCGCAAAGAATCCGCCCACCAGACAGTACACGGCGAGAAACTGCAGATGCTCCGGTGAGGCTGTCGCCTCCTCCAGAAAAGCTCCCAGGCTCGGCAGCTGATCTGGAAAAGACACCGCAATCACCACCAGAGAGGCACGCGACCACAGGAGCAGAAGCACCCCGAGCACCAGCGAGAAGATCCCGAGTGAGGCGCGATTGGGATGCCAGGCCATCAGGGTGGCGCGCAAGCCCAGTGCCTGGCCCCGCTCACGACGGCGCGACAGATCGTACAGACCCAACGCCAGAAAAGGCCCCACGAGCAGGAAGCCGCTGGTCAGCGCCCAGACATACTCGTAGGCATCGGCAAACACCTGCGACAGTGCCTTGCCCATGCCGGCGAAGACCAGACCATAGAACAGACTGGCCGGCCAGCTTGCGCGAAAATCATCCCAACCTGCGCGCATCCAGCGCCAGGGCGCGGAGAGCGAGAGCCGGGCGATGTCGTTCACAACGCCGTGTCCAGGGGCGCGTCGGGAATCAGGAATTTTTCAAGGCGCATGGTCGCCGCGTGGAAATCCGCGAGCGCCAGCAGATAACGCAGATGTGCATCCACCTAGCGCAGACGGGCATCAGCGGCCGCCTCTTCGCGCAGGTTCACCAGAAAGAAATCACTGGCGCCATTGGCAAAGCGTTCCGCTTCTGCGCGAGCAAGCAGCGTGGCCTGCGCCACCTCTTCCGTCGCCAAGGTGACAAACTGCTCCGCGGCCAGCAGGTCATTCGACAGGTTGCGGATCTCCACCGCGATCCGGTCCGAGGCCAGCTGGCGTTCCAGTGTCAGCTGCGCCATCTTGGCGCGCGATTCGGCCACCTTGCCTCGACCCTGGCGACGCTCCAGCGGGATGGAGAGCTCCAGTCGCACGATGGCGTCCGTGTCTTCCCGCGTGATGCTGCCGCCGCCGGCATCCCTCGCGGCTTCCAGATTCAGATCCACCCGCGGCTTCAATGCATTCTGCCCCAGCGCCAGATCATTGCGTGCACGTTCGATATCGGCGTCCTTGAGACCGAGTTCAGGTCGTACGGCAAGCGCGGCAGCAATGGTGGCGTCCATGCCGTCGGCGGGAACCTCGCCAAGCTCAGGCCATCCTTCAGGCATGGAAGCACCCTCCACGATGCGCGGACGGCCTTCATCATCGCGCAGGTACAGGGCGAGCCGGTTGGCGCGCTCGCGCAGCAGGCGTTCGCCCTCGGTCAGCCGACCCTTGCGCTTGAGGATGTACTGCTGGTTCTCGTTGAGGTAAACCGCCGCGAGATCGCCATCCTCCACCCGCGAGACGAGGCCTGCCTGTCGAGTCTCGGCGAGTGTCAGCAGATCGCGGTGGACTTCCAGGGCACGTCCCGCGGCCAGCCAGCCGAGATAGCCGCGCATGGCGCGATGCTGGACGGAAAGCTGCACCAGCCGAGCCTCGAGTTCGCTCTGACTGAGCGCGAGACGGCTGTCCCGCAGGGCATGTCGCCGTTCATCGATATCGCGATCCTTCAGCAGCGAGAAGATCGCACCGACCTTGAACTCACCCCCACCGTTGGTCTGGTACTCGTCTTCGTAAACCGGGAACGCCCCATCGGCGATGCGGTAGCCGCCGTACAGACGCGTGTTGAAGTCCGGCAGAGGCTTCACCACCTTGGAGTCAATCACGGTGCCGTCGTAATAGCCGGCTGCTCGTGTCTGGGTTTTCTGTTCGAGCTGGAGATCAAAAGCGCCTTCGCTGGCGAGCACACGCCCGGCGCTGGCATTGATTCCTTCTTCTGCCGCCACGATCTGGGGGAAGTGCTGGAACGAGGAACGCAGCACGTCTTACATCTCCAGGATGTCATCGGCGAGGCAGGTCGTGGCGAGCCACGACGCCATCAGGGCGGCCCATCGCCGGTGGTTCACGGGCTTGGTCCCGCGGCCGCGGTTGCCTCGGGCGGAAAGCTGTTGAGCTGCCGCCACAACTCGTAACCAAGGCGCACCTCATTGAGCAACACCCAGCCCTTGGCCTTGCCGCCCAGGCGCAGGAAGCGCTCATCCGGCCACGGCGCTCCGGGCTCCTCCACCAGCACCACCCGAAACCGACCGTTGGCCGAGATGGCCGGGTCCACGAAATGCACCATCGCGGGGAAGGTCCCGACGGCCACGGACGGCCAGCCGCTGAACTGCACGGCGGGCCAGCCTTCGAACATCAACCGAGCGCGCCGCCCCGGCTGCACCAGCGCCGCATCGAGCCCGTTGACGTAGATTTCCACTGCCCGCTTGCTTGCCGAAGGCGCGAAACTCAACAACTCGTCGCCTTCTCTCACCAGGGTGGCCGTATCGAGTGCGGCGCTGCGCACCACCACCCCATCCTGTGGTGCCAGCACACGCTGGGTCGTCTGGCGCGCCACCTGAGTTTCTGCCTTGGCGACTTCTGCGGCAGCGCTGGATTGCGCCGCCAGCAGCTCCTTGTAGCGGATGTTGGCTGCCTCCCTGTCGCGCCGTGCCGCAAGGCCCTTCTCGAACAGACGGGTTTTGCGTTCGACGTCCAGCAGCGCGGTCTCCGTTGCCGCACGCGCCGCATCAAACTTTGCATTTACCGCTGCGCGTTCAGCCTCCAGCCGCTGCAGGAAGCGCGGATCCATGTCCACTATTTCCACCAGCAGATCGCCTTTCTTCACGCGACTCCCGTCCTGCACGTGCCAGGCCTTGATGCGCCCGCTCACCAGCGCGGTCACGGATTGCACGCGACCCTGCGGGTCCAGCGCTATCAGCGTGCCGCTGCCCGGGGCGGTCTGCACCCAGGGCAACCACCAGAGACCGACCACGAGCATCACCAGGCACAGCAGGATGATGATGGCGATGTGACGCGCGGGCCGCGGCGGAGCGAGTTCGCGCACGCTGGCAAAGCGGTCGAGCAGCGCCTGGGCAAAAGGCTGCGAGGAAGGCGTCTTCATGTGCCTTGCACCCCACCCTCCGCGCCAGGCGCATCTTGCTCGCGGGCGATCAGTGCGTCGAGCGAGGGCAGCAGCTCCTGGGCCTCTGGCCGCACCAGCAGGTAGCCGGTGTATTCCTCGATATCACGACGCGTACTGAAGTCGAGCAGCACCAGAGCGCGGCGCCTGCCGATGGCCTGCAAGATGCGGCGCCGGTGCCGGAGCGAAAGGGTGTCGAAAACCTCGGTGAGAATCAGCACCCGCGGCTCGGCCAGCAGCGCGCCGGCGATCTTCATGCGGATGGTTTCCGAGCGGGAAAGTGGATATCCGAAAGGACCGAGCACAGTGTCCAGACCTTCCGGCAATCGTGAAATCTCATCATGGAGATCCACCTCCTCCAATACCGCCCGCATCGCGGTGCGATCCACTCCGGGGTCACCGAGCGAAAGATTGTCGGCGATGGAGGATTCGAGAGCGCCGGAATTGTCGACCAGGGCCACCAGATCGCGCAGGTGATGCGGGTCCAGATCCGCCAGATTGCGACCACCGAGGCTGACGATGCCAGCCTCCGGAGCCAGATGACGCAGCAGCAGATCGATGAGACTTTTCTGCAGGCGCTGCGCGCTGGTCACCACCATGATCTGCGCACCGGGCTCCAGAGAAAAATGGAAGCGGAGCCTGTCACCATGGAAGCTGCACACCACCTCATCGAGGCGGAGCCCGTGCTCGTCGGGTGCAAGGCGTTCACCGGCGATGGGCGCCTCCAGGGGAATGGCGTAGAAATCACCGAGCTTGGCTACCGCCGCACACAGCTCGTACCAGAGATCCAGATAATCCGGCAGGCGCGCGATGGCGATGAAAATCACCGAGAGAATGAGTTCTGCAGCAACCAACTGGCCTAGGGTGAGTGCACTGTTGACTACCAGCTAGCCCCCCACCACCAGCAGCGAGGCGCTGGCCAGTGCGTAAAGGAGCAGGCAGACGAGCAGCTGGGCAAACTTGTACTTGAAGTGGGTGCGGTGGGCCTTGAGGTAATCCCGGATGAAACCGTCCGAGCGGTCCACCGCGTAATGAATCGCCCGCTCGGATTTGAAGAATGCATTGGCGCGCGCCAGTTCCTCCAGCCAGTGTGCCAGCCGGAACTTCGCCTTGGATGCCTTGATCTTGCTGCGCGTGGCGCGCCCACCCCAGATGGCCCACACCACCCACACGGCCAGGATCAGTGTGGCATTGAAAGCAAGAAATGCCGGATGGTAGGCCGAGACCACGATGAAGCCGGCGAGCGCCTGCAGGAACAATGCGGACCCACCAATGAACAGGGAGGGCAGATTGCGCTGCACGGTGACGATTTCGAAAAAGCGGTTGGCAAGCTCCTCGCGATTCACGCTTTCCACGGCGGCATAGCGGGCATGCAGGCTGCGCAGGATGATCTCCCGGCTTACGCGTGCAAAGAAATGCCGTTCGAAGCGATCCATCACCCAGGTCTGCAGGGCGTACATCAGGCCGTACAGTCCGAGCAGCGAGAACAGGGCGATGCCGAGCACCACTAGCGGCCGCATCAGGGCGGTGTTGGCGATGCTGTTGATGAGAATCTGCACGGACAGCGGCACGGCCAGCGTGAGCACGCTCATGGCCACGCCATAAGCGATGGCCAGCCAGTAATACCCGCGTTCCGGGCCCAGCAGGATTCGAAACAGCGCGCGCAGTTCCAAGGGTGACGGGCCGGAGTTCTGGTTCAGGAGAGTCCGACCACCGGGATGAGGGCACCATGGATGGCCACGGCCGCTTCCGATCCGAGAAAACAGATGACCTTGGCCAGATCGTCGGGCTTCACCCAGCGCGAGAAATCGGCCTCCGGCATGTCCTGGCGATTGCGCGGAGTGTCGATGATGCTGGGGAGCACGGCATTGACGTTCACGCCCTTGGCGCGAACCTCCTTGGAGAGGCTCTCGGTCAGGCGCATCACCACGCTCTTGGCCGCACAGTAAGCACTCATGTTGGCCTGACCTTCCCGTGCCGACATCGCCCCGATGTTCACGATGCTGCCCCGGCCCTGCTGCAGGAAGAGGGGCATGGCCGCATGGATGGCGTTCTGGGTGGTGGCCACGTTGATCTTGAACATGGCCTCCCACTGCGGAGAGGCCACTTCGTAGGCCGTCTCGCCCATGGCAAAGCCCCCGGCCACGTTGAACAGCACGTGCATGGGGCCGAGCCGATGGAAGAGATCCTCCGTCGCCTGCTTGTCGGTCAGGTCCAGCCGTTCACGGCGCACGCCGTCGCCCGGCAGGGCGTCGAAGTGGATGTCGAGGCCGATGACTGCAGCCCCCAGGGCCTGGCTGCGCGCAAGCACGGCCTGGCCCAGGATGCCGTTGGCCCCGGTCACCACAACTACCTTTCCTTTCAGATCCATGCTCAGGCCACACTCGCTATCTTCACGGGCGGCGTGCTTTCGCTGAGCTCGCGCGTGACAAAGTCATCAGGCAAATCGAAGGCTCCACCGAAGCCCGGGTCCATTTGAGTGTATTCCGGCGTGCCGGTTCCCGCGGGCGGCTGTGCAACCGGGCTGCGGGCTGGCGCGAACGCCGGCGGATTCTTGTAGCGCGCCAGCTCCTCGCTGGAAATGCCGCACAGTCCGACGACTTCCGGGTCGATCCAGGCCTCAGCATTGATGGCCGCTTCCGAGGTCGAGACCTCCAGCACCAGGTTTTCGGGGCCCCCGAAATAGATGGATTTGCAGAACCCGTGGTCGAGCGGCCCCAGTACCCGCACGCCCTTGGCGCGGATGCGGTCACGCATGGCATGGAGCTCTTCATCGGTGTCGACATTGAACGCCAGATGCTGCATCACCCCCGCGGAGCAGGGCTTGATGGGGTTGCCGGCATGCGACACCCCAAACTCGACCGGAATGTCCTTTACCGCAGGACTGAAGACGAACGCCACCGAGCAGCTCGGACTGAGCTCCATGAAAGCATGGAAACAGCCCTCCACGTTGTGCATCCAGTAGAGTGCCGTGAGCTTCATGCCGAGCACATCCGAAAAGAACTCGATCTGCTTCTTCACATCGGCAGTCATGATCGCGAGGTGGTGGATACCGTTGATCGGTGTCATGGAATCACTCCTTCTGCAGGGGTTGGGGCGGCGGTCGCCGCCGTGGCAACCGGATGGCGGGGAGCATACCGGCTGATCCCGCCCTCCGTCATGGCTCATTCAGCCTTTCATGTCCGTAAAGGCAGGCATGACCTCCTCCACGAACAGGTTCTGCGACTCCTCGAACGATGCAACGAAGATGTAATAGGTCATGCCGGTTTCCCGCACGCGCTTCTTCAATTCCGCCCGGGCTTCTTCCGGCGTGCCGAGGATGGCTACCGGCGAGGCCTGTGCGGTGGCGTAGTCCGGAAAACCCAGCTGTGAGGCGAGGGCACGCAGCCCGGCATCTTGTGGATCCCGGGAGAGTCCGAGGAGCAGCAGGCCGCCGATTTCCATCTCACCCGGATCGCGACCCTCCTCGCGCATGAACCGGCGCAGCAGCGCGATGCGCGACTTGAGGGTCGGCATGTCGAACTTCACGGTCGCGACCGGATCGTTGACGAAATCCTTGCCGTTGCCGGTGGCCGGGATCAGATTGATGATGCTGGCCTCACGTGCGGCCAGCTTGAGCAGCTTCGTGCCTGATCCGCCCAGCATGATCGGCGGATGCGGTTTCTGCACCCCGCGAGGATTGTTGTAAGCCTTCTCGATCCGGAAATGCTTGCCGGTGAAGGTCGGTTCATCTTGAGTCCACATCGCCTTGCAGATCTGGAGGCCTTCATCGAGCTGCTCGAGGCGCACCGGCGTGGAGGGAAACGGATAATCGTGGGCTTCATACTCCGTGGGCTGCCAACCGGCGCCGAGGCCACAGGTGAAACGGCCGTTGCTCGCCAGATCGACGCAGGTCATGATCTTTGCCAGCATCGCGGGATTGCGGAAGGACATGGCCGCCACCGCCGGGACCAGGCGGATGCGCTGCGTGACGCAGGCCATGGCGGTGAGCGCTGTGAAACATTCCAGCTGCGGCGATTGGGCATTGCCAAGAGGTGAATAGAAATGGTCATTCACCGAGACCGAGTAAAAGCCCTGCTGCTCCGCTTTCACGGCGGCCGCTTGGGCAGCCGCTATGGAATCGGGCAGGATGAATACACCAAAACGGACTGGATGCATTTCTCCCCTCCTGTGTGTTGTGCTTGTGCCCGTCGAGTGTAGCCAAGCCATTGCAGGAACACCTACTCCCCAACCCGCGCGTCCCCCTTTTTGCTTCGCCGCAGCCGGCGGCCACGAGGAACCGGAATGAAGAAAAAACGCCCGCGCCTGCGGATTCCCCGCCCTCTTGCCGTCGTGCTCGCGCCGGCCGTGGCCATGATGATGGCCACGATCTGGTTCAGTCATCTGATCAAGAAGACAGCCGCCGAGACAGATACTTTCTGCGCGCAGTTCGCAGCAGGCGGCGCCCCGCTGCGGGATTTCGTTTTCGAAGCCCGGGCAGCGGGGTTCAGCCTGCGCGACGAGGGCGCGGGGTCCCGGGAGATGATCGCGGCCAAGGAGGTTTACGGGATAAAGCACCAGAGCTACCGCTGCGTGGCGATGCACGACGGCCAGACCGTGCTTGGTACTGCTGCGGAAATCGTCGAGGTGAAGTAAGGCCCGGGCGGGCCGTCCGCTTCAGGGTTCTGCAGTGCCGCCCTGCAGGCGTCTCTCCCGCGTCCATTCCCGGAGCATCGCAAAGCCTACGGCGAGCAGTGTGGGGCCGAGGAAGATTCCGATGAAGCCGAAGGTGAGCAGGCCGCCCACCACCCCCAGCAGCACCAGGATGAAAGGCAGGGCAGCGCCCTGGCTGATGAGCCAGGGCCGCACCACGTTGTCGATGCCGCTGATGATGAAGAATCCCCACAGCCCCATGAAGGCGGCCCAGCCCGGTGATCCCTCCTGCAGCAACCAAAGCGTGGCCGGAATCCAGATCAACGGCGGCCCGGCAGGAATGATGGACACCACGAAAGTCAGCAGGCCGAGCACCAGCGGCCCGGGAATGCCGGCCACGGTGAAGCCAATGGCGGCGGCGATCCCTTGGGCGAGCGCCGTGCCGAGAATTCCGTAGACCACACCACGAATCGTGCGGGCCGACAGGTCGATGAGCGACTGCGCGCGTTTGCCCGCGATGCGCTCCATTCCGGCCCGCAGCCTCGCCACCACATCCACGCCATCACGGTAGAGGTAGAACGAGGCAAACACGCTCAGGGTGAGTTGCAACAGTGCCTGCCCGAGATCCAGCCCCCGCTGTAACAGCCAGGCGCTGATGGGCTTGGCCTGGGCCTCCAGCCAAGCCAGCGCCTTTGCGCTGGCGGCCTCTCCCTCGCCACTGCCCGGCAGCAGTGCCCAGTATTCCGAAACGTGGGGGCCGATCACCGGCAGGCCCAGCAGCCAAGGCGGCGGCGCCGGGACCCCGCGTGCCAGAAAGCGCCGGGCCGCACCCATGAGGTTGTCGATGTTCTCGCCGAGCTGCGCGCCCACCATCAGCACCGGCGCCAGCAACAGCAGCGCCAAGCCCAGGGTCATCAGCCCGGCGGCAAGGCCCTGGCGGTGCCCGCAGGCTCGCAGCACGCGCTCATAGATGCGCCAGGTAGAGAAGGCCAGGATGACCGCCCACAACAGTGCCGACACGAAGGGCGCGAGCACGGTGAGGCACCCCAGCACCAGGAAGCCCAGGGCTGCCAGGGTGAGCACATTCTCCACACGCTGATGGTTGTTCATCCCGTGCCCTGCCTTGTTTGCCGCATTCCAGCCGGAACCCTTGCGCTATCATTCACCGGGAATCACCCGGAGAACAGCAAGTATGCGCGATCGGACCCTTGGCCTCATCCAGCGCTATTACGCGGCCTTCAATGCGGGCGACATGGAGGCTTTCCTCGGCCTGCTCACCGAGGATGTGGCGCATGACATCAACCAAGGCAAGCGTGAGGTGGGCAAGGCCGCCTTCGGTGCCTTCATGGCGCACATGAACCGGTGCTACCGCGAGCGCCTGGTGGACATGGTGATCATGGCAACGGACGACGGTGCGCGAGCCAGTGCCGAATTCACGGTCCTCGGCGAATATCTGGCGACGGACGAGGGTTTGCCCCCGGCCAACGGACAGACCTACAAGCTCCCGGCCGGAGCCTTTTTCGAGGTTCGGGATGGCCGGGTGGCGCGCGTCACCAACTACTACAACCTCCAGGACTGGATTGCCCAGGTAGGCGCCTGATGGTGGATCCCGTGCGCATCGACATCCTCACGGGCCGGGACCCGGCCCTGAACGGGGTGCTGCCCGCTCTGGCCCGCCTGCGCATCGAAGTCTTCCACGAGTTTCCCTACCTCTATGCCGGCTCGCTGGAGTACGAGCAGAAGTATCTCACCACCTATACGCGTTGCCCGGACAGCGTGGTGGTGCTGGCGCGTGACGGCGAGGAGATTGTCGGCGCCTCCACCGGCTTGCCGTTGCAGGCCGAGACGCCGGAAGTCCAGCAACCTTTCATCGACCACGGCTTCGCTCTCGCAGAGGTTTTCTATTGTGGGGAATCCGTGCTGCGCCAGACCTACCGCGGCCGCGGCCTGTACAAGGCCTTTTTCAAGGGGCGGGAGGATCACGCTCGAGCGCTCGGCGGCTTCCGCTGGATGGCACTCTGCGGCGTGGTGCGAGCGGCGGATCATCCCCGCCGTCCGTCGGACTACGCGCCACTGGACGCTGTCTGGGAGCGCTTCGGCTACCGCAAGTATCCCGAACTCATCACCCATTTCGACTGGCAGGATCTCGATGAAACCAGCGCCACCCCGAAAGAGATGGTGTTCTGGCTGAAGGCTCTCGCATGAGCGAGCGTGGCGTGCGGGTGGCCGCGGCCCAGTACTGGCCGGAGGATCTTTCCAGCTGGGATGCCGTGGCGGACAAGCTCACCCACTGGGTGCGGGAAGCTGCGGGTGAGGGTGCGGGGCTGCTGGTCTTCCCCGAATATTTCTCGATGGAGATCACGGCGAGCTTCGGGCCTGAAGTGGCCCGCTCCCTGCCGCTGTCCCTTGCGCGACTGCAGGAGCGGCTGCCCGACTTCATCGCCCTGTTCAGGGATCTCGCACGCGAACACACAGTCTTCATCTGCGCCGGCAGCTTCCCCGAGCGCCTGCCCGATGGGCGCCACTGCAACCGCAGTTACTTCTTCACGCCCGCCGGCGCCTGCGGCTACCAGGAAAAGCTGCAGATGACGCGTTTCGAGACGGAGCAGTGGCATGTTTCGCCGGGCCGCGATCTCAAGGTCTTCGATACGGACTTTGGCCGGGTGGCCATCAACATCTGCTACGACAGCGAGTTCCCCCTCCTCGCCCGCCAGCAGGTGGAGCAGGGCGCGGACATCCTGCTGGTCCCGAGCTGTACCGACACCTTGGCCGGCTACCACCGCGTACGCATCGGTTGTCAGGCGCGGGCGCTGGAGAATCAATGCTTCGTGGTGCAATCACCCACCGTTGGCGAATGCCCATGGTCCGAATCCGTGGACCGCAACACCGGCGCGGCTGCCGTATACACGCCGGTGGATTACGGCTTTCCTGCCGATGGTGTGCTTGTGTGTGGCGAGATGAACTCACCGCAGTGGGTGTATGCGGATCTCGATCTGGGTGAAATCGCGCGCATCCGCAAGGAGGGTCAGGTTTTCAATTACCGCGACTGGCCGGCGCAATATGACCATGTCCAGTCACCCACCATCCCAGAGCACCCGGGAGCGAAGCGCGCATGAGTATTCTCCACGTCAACGGCGCAAGCCTGAATTACCGTCTGGAAGGCGACACCGGCCCCGTGGTCCTGCTCAGCAATTCGCTCGCCTCCACGCTCGCGATGTGGGCGCCGCAGGTGCCGGCTTTGCTGGCGGTGGGATATCGCGTGCTGCGCTATGACACACGGGGCCACGGGGCCTCCAGCGTGCCACCGGGTCCGTACACCATCGACCAGCTCGCGACCGATGCGCTGAGCCTCATTGATGCCCTCGGTGTGGAAAAAGTGCATTTCTGCGGATTGTCCCTGGGTGGCATGACCGGCCAGCGCTTTGCCACTCTGCATGGCAATCGCCTGCATTCACTCACCCTGTGTGCCACGGCCGCGTGGATGGGGCCGCCCGATCTGTGGGACTCCCGCATCCAGCAGGTGCTGACCCACGGCATGGGCTCGGTGGTGGAGGCCACCCTGCAGCGTTGGTTCACGCCGGCGGGACTCGCGCGCATGGAGGCCGAATTAAGGCCCATCCGTGAAGGTATCCTGCACACTCCGCCCGCCGGCTATGCCGCCTGCGGTGCGGCGATCCGCGACATGGATCAACGCGAAAGCATTCGTGCCATCACCACACCCACGCTCATCATCGGCGGGGAGCTCGACCCGGGAACCACGGTGGAGCACGCGCGCCAACTGCACACCGCCATCGAGGGCTCCGAACTTCTGATCATTCCCGAGAGCCAGCACCTGCTGAATCTGGAAGCGGCAGGCGAGTTCAACCCAGGCCTTCTCTCCTTCCTTCAACGCCACGGTTGAGGCGGAGCGATGGCGTCGGAGCGCAACCAGCGTGTATGGCAGGTGGTCGCCCGCATTCCCGAAGGCAAGGTCGCGACCTATGGGCAGATCGCCGCACTGGCGGGTTTGCCCGGGCGCAGTGCCGCGCGGCAGGTGGGTTATGCGCTGTCGGCGCTCAGTGAGGACACGCAAGTGCCATGGCATCGCGTCGTGAATGCGAAAGGTCAGGTGAGCTTGCGTGCGGATCCCGAGCGGCCGGACTACCAGCGCTGGTTGCTGGAGGCTGAAGGAGTGGCCTTTGGCCTGGGGGGCGTGCTCGATCTCGCGCGATATCGCTGGAAGGACGAGCCCTGAGAGGGTACCCGCCGCCCCCTTTCCGGGAGCAGCGGGGTGAAGTCGCTCAGTTGTGGGAAGTGCCCACCGCGAACTGGGACAGATCGACGTTCTCGCCCACCGCGAGATCCGTGCGGTTGAGGAAGCCCGGCTTCAGGAACCACACGATCAGCGGCAGCACCACCAGCGACAGCGCCATGTTGATCAACATGATGGACACCAGCAGCATGCCCATGTCGGCCATGAACTTCAGATCCGACAGGAAATACCACGGCACGATGCCAATCAGCATGATGCTTGCGGTGAACAGGATGGCCTTGCCGGTGGTGGTGAGTGCGGCGCGAATGGCCGCCGGCAAGTCACCCTTGCGAGCCAGGTTCTCCTCGCAGATACGACTGAGCAAATAGATGCCATAGTCGATACCCACGCCCACACCCATCACCGCCACGATGGTGGCATTGATGTCGAAGCCGATGCCCAGCACATACATGGTGGCGCCCAGCATGAAGTTGGACAGGTTCACCGGGATCAGCAGGATGAGTGAGGCGTAATAGGACTTGTACGCCCACCAGGAGATCACCATCACCGCGATGTTCACAAGCCCCAGGATGAACCAGTGATAGCGCTCGACCACACTGTTCATGGCCTGCTGGAGTGCGATCACGCCTGAGCCGAGCCGCACCCGGAACTCCTTGTGATCCTCGCCCACGGCTTCCACCGCGCGACGGGCACTCGCGAGCGCGCCATCCACCGTCTCCTGCTTGTTGTCCTTGAACCACACGGACACCGTGCTGTTCTGGAACTCATAGTCGGAGATGGTGGCGAAGTTGAGCGGACTGGTGCCGAAGGTCGCCACGATGCCGGCCGTGGCCACCGCTTCGTCGGTCGGATCCATGTTCAGCCACTTGGGATTGCCGCCGGAGAACAGGCGCGAGACCTCGCCCATGTAATCGCCGAAGGACAGCGTTGCCCGCGGCGGCATAGACATGTCCGCTTCCATCATGCGCTGGATGGTGGTGGAGACCTCCACCGCTTCCGGGGTACGCGCGATACGGCGCTCCGGGCTGCGCTCCTTGGCTTCCAGCACGATCTCCAGCGTGTTCATGCCGGGGAAGTGGGCGTTGATCGCCCGCACCGCCGTGTTGAACTCGGAGTCGTACCAGAGCAGGTTGCTGCCCTCCACGGGGTTGCCGATCTTGATCTTGGAATTCAGGTAGATGGCACCCACACCCATCAGGATGGTGATGACCAGTACCACGTTGGCTGGCTTGCCCACGGTGAGCCGCGAGATTCCGGCCAAGGCCTTTTCTTCCAGCAGGTGAATGCCGGTTTCCTTGTCCTTGCCGCCCACGATGTCGTCAATGTTCTTGGGTGCGGGCAGGTAGGACAGCAGGATAGACACCAGGAACACGCCGGTCGGGATGATGAACAAGGCCCACATGCCGCAGAAGATGGCGTGATTCACCATGGTCTTGATGGGCGCGATGGCAATGAAAACGATGCCGAACACGTCCGTCATCACCCCGAGCACGGAGGGCACCATCATGATGCCCATGGTGACTTCGGCCGCGCGGCGCTTGTCCTTCAGCACGTGCAGCACTTCGTAGTAACGCTCGGTGAACTGCACGCAGTGCGAGAATGAACGCGCCACCAGCAGCAGCGGCACGATCATGAGTAGCGGCTCGATGGGCTTTTCCATCCAGCCGATGAAACCGAAGCCCCAGAGCGCCGCCACCAGCGCACAGACGATGGGAGTGGTCACACCCGCCACGTTGCGCATGTAGAGGACCAGCAGCACCATCAGCACACCGATGGTGGCTCCAAAGATGTAGTTGGTCTGCTTCTGCAGCTTGTAGACCCAGCCCGTAAGGGTGGGCTGGCCAGCCACATAGACCTCGTGCTTGTCGTCACGGGCGTTCTCGACCAGATCCTGCACGAACTCGAACGCTTCGCCGTAATCCACGGAATCGAGGAACGCGATATTGATGAGGGTCGCCGACTCATCAGGCGAGATATAGAAAGTACGCGCATTGGGCGACATGGCCACGCGCTTGCGGAATTCATCGAGCTCCTCGGCGGTAGCCGGTGCTTCGTTCCCCATGAGCGCCTGCATGTCGACGCCTTCCGGCGTGGCTTCCGCATAGCGGAGCTTTTCGGTGGTAATCGAAATCAGGGTGTCGTGGTTCACTTGCGGCGCGAGATCGATGTCGCGCGTCATCTTCCAGACCTTCGAGAGCGTCTCGGCGTTGTAGATATCGCCTTCCTTCACCTTCACCATCACGGAGATGAGCAAGGGATTGCCGAAATTGGGATGGTCGAAGTAGACCTGTACGAACGGATCATCCGTCGGCAATAGGTCCTTGAAGATGGTGCGGATATCTACCTTGGGAATACCCGACGACAGCAGCAGCGTGATCAGGACGAAAATCATCCCCACGCCGGCGCGGTGGGCCATGACCCATTTCGCGATCTTGAAATTCATTGAACTCCCCTGATGAACACATTCTTGTTGCCGGTGACGACAGGCGCGAGCGCGCCCGCGGCGGGCTCACCGTGATCTTTGAACAGGATGGGATTTGCTTCGATTCAGAAAACCTTGCGCCAACGCGCAGCCCACCGACCCTGACCGCAGAACCCGGCCGACTTTGCCAAGGATTCCATACAGTTGCAAGCGCGCGCCCGCGCGCCGTCTCGTATCTCAGTCACGCCAACCTTGGGCATCCATCAAACGCAGCATCTCGGTCGCAAACCAGTCTGCCGTCACGCGCGCACCATCCACCGTGAAAGCAAGTTCGGAGGGATGATAGAGACGAGTGCTCTCGAGCTTGGCCGCAGCATCGCGCAGCGGGCCGTGCAGGCTGAGGCACTGGATTTTCGCTTCCATGCAGAAAGCGCCTACAACCGCTTCATCTTCCGCAGGCATCAAACCGTCCGGTGCGCGGAATACCTGCCGACCCTTCTCCCAGGCATTGGAGGTCACCTGAGTTGGCAAGGGTGCGTGAATCAGCAGGAAGGGAATGCTTTTGCTGGCCGCGAGATCCGCGAACGCCTTCACATGCCGCAAGGAGGGTGCGTGCACGGCGGCGAGTGTCTCTGCCGGAGCGCGTATGCCAGCCAGACGGTCCGTAAGCGGGTCGCCGGGCTTCAGATCCGGCAGGGTGAAACGCAGTGACAACCAGCGACCGAGGAGTGTTGCCGCCACGCTTTGCTGCGCAAAACCCGCCAGCCAGGCTGGGGGCGCCGCAGGGTAGTCCTCTGCGTGGGGCAGGCGCACGGTCTGTGGGGCATCGGGCCTCAATCCGGTGGCGAGTTCCCCCTCCATGTTGGCGTCCTTCAGGAACAAGGCGTCCTGATGGGGCATCAGCGAGGAATACATCATCACGATGGCCTTGGGTGCGAGGCTGTCGATAAGCGGCCCGGCGGCAAGGTAGTTCTGGGCCGCGCCATAACCCGATTTGCCAGTGATCACGAACCGCACCGGCGGCTGCAGGCCGGTTTTCTCATTCACTGCAGCTTGGGCACGGACCACGAAGGTCTGGTCGATATCCATGCCCCAGCCCTCCGCGAACTCATCCCCGAACACCAGGAACTTGAGCTCCTTGCGCAGGTGCGTGCCCATGGGACGATCGCGCAGGCCAATCTCGTTGGTCTTGTAGAGGATGGAGAAATCCGCCTCTGGCGAATCGATGAGCTGGTCGATGTTCAGCCGGTAACGCATGCCGAGTTGAGGGTCGAATTCCGCGAACTTGCTCACGGCCTCCGCCACCCGGTTTTCCGGCAACCCCGGCTTCATCTTGAGCACATAGCGGCCGTAGCCCTCGGCGGCCAGCACCAAGACCACCAGCAACATCAGCAAACGGGAGATCAGACGCATGGAGGCACCACCGGAGGATTCTGACGAGCGCCTAGCCTAGATCACGTGTTACTCCGGCGCCACCGGGTGGCGCCCGTCGCCGGGCAGAATCCCAACACCCGCGAACTCAGCTGCGCAGCGCGAGGATGTACTCCCACTCCCTGGGCGTGACCGGCGTGATCGACAGCCGGTTGCCCCGGCGCAGGATCAGCATCTCTTCCAGCGGAGGGTGGCGCCGGATTTCGTCCAGGGAAACCAGATCGAACTCGCGCTTGAACTTCACATCCACCGTGTACCAGCGCGGCTGGTCCGGCAGGCTCTTGGGATCGTGATGCTCATGTCCCGGCATGAAGGCGGTAGGGTCCGGGTAGCCGGGGCACATCACCTCCATCACGCCGACGATGCCGGGCTCGGGGCAGCTGGAGTGATAGAAGAAGGCGAGATCACCCTTCTTGAAGTCGTCCCGCAGCATGTTGCGCACCTGATAGTTGCGCACGCCATCCCACATGCTGGCCCGACCGGGGCTCTTGCGGAGATCGGAAATGCTGAAACAGTCCGGTTCGCTCTTCATCAGCCAGTAGCGCATGGTCATACCCAACAATTGCGGGAAGGAATTCCAAAGGCCGGCATGCGCAACTGCCCTCGCAATGTCAGCCCCCTTATTGACGGACTCAGGCGATGAGTCCGTCGGGATAGTCCGGAAACAACCGGATGCTCTCTGGAAGCGTTAACCAGGGCTGACCGCTCGAGCACCAAAGGCTGAAAGTGGGCTTGAGTCGTGTTTTGTCATCCAGAGTCCCGCCCATCATGGAGCGTATTTCCGGATAACGGTCCAAGGTAATCATCACAGCCGATCCGCAGTTCGCGCAGAAATGCCTCGAAAGTCGCTCACCCTCTGGTCCTGTCTCATATTTATGAGGCATGGCGCGAGTGAAGTGGACAGCATCCCGAGGGAACACCGTTGCGATCAGGAACGCGGAGCCTGACTGTCTTTGGCACCGCTCGCACTGGCACAAACCCATGTTGAGTGGATCGCCTTCGCAACGGTATCGGACCGCGCCACAAAGACATCCGCCCGCCCAATAATCCGACATGTGCTCCTCCCGATAGTCCTGGTCAAGCGTCTCCCCGCTGCCAGCGGGGTCTTCATACCTGCAGTGAAGGCAGAAACGGCGAACCGCTCTCCTATTCTCGCGCGATTCATGCTTCGCGGCATCCACCCCTTGCGTTCCGGCACCTGATGCTGCGGCGCGTGTGCTCTGGGCGCTGTCCGGCGTGTGTGCTAGCGTGGACTCGTGATTGAACAAATCGAATTCGATGCCGACGGAACACGCTTGCGCGGCTGGTTCATTTTGCCTGACGGGCGCAGAGGGCAAGTGCCGGCCGTAGCCATGGCCCATGGTTTCTCTGCCCTCAAGGAAATGGGCCTCGATGCCTATGCCCGGGTTTTCTCTGATGCGGGCCTTGCGTGCCTTGTTTACGACCAGCGCAACTTTGGGGCCAGTGAGGGCAACCCGCGGCAGGAGATCGATCCCATCGCCCAGATGCGTGATTACCGTCACGCAATCACCTACGCGGAATCACGCGTGGAAGTCGATGCGCAGCGGATCGGAATCTGGGGTACCAGCTACAGCGGGGGGCTGGTCCTGATGACGGCCGCAATCGATCGCCGCGTGAAGTGCGTTGTCAGCCAAGTGCCTTTCATCAGTGGCTTAGAGAGCTTCCAACGCTTGGTGCCGCTGGACCAGCATGGCGCGTACTTCGAGCGGCTTGCGGCCGAACGAAGGGCAATCGCGGCAGGTGCGGAACCCACACTCATTGAAATCTGCAGTGATGATCCAGCCAAACCTTTTGATGCCCCGGGCCGGCGGACCTGGCGTTACTTTGATGGCTGGCGTCAGCGCGGCGTGCCGTGGGAGAACCGCGTGACCCTGCGCTCACTCGATCTGCGCTTCGACTTCGACGCGCGGCCGTTCATCCCGCGAATCAGCCCGACACCACTGCTCATGCTAGTGGCCAATCAGGACACCATCACCCCCACCGATGTCGCACTGGCTGCGTTTGACAGCGCGCTTTCACCCAAACAGCTGGAGCTGGTGCGGGGAGATCACTACCACCCTTACGAGGACGGCTTCGCGCTCAGCAGCTCGGTGGCACGTGATTGGTTTCTGAAGCATCTGTGAGTGTGGGGAGTAATTTCATGAGTCAAACCCTCGAGGCCTTGCCGAGCGTGATCGCACCGCTCGCCTACCTGCATCCGAGCGCCCCGGCGGCCGAGTACCGCATTTATCCCGCCAGTGCGGGCAGATCGGACGTGCGGCCCCTGCTCCAGGCCCGCGAGGTGCCGATTCGCGATGCACGTCCCCTCGCGCATCTTTTTTCCCTGGATGTGGAGGGCTTTGCCTTCCATCGGCATGCCACGCCTTTCCAGGAGTTCTACGACGAAGCTCAGGTAAGAAGTGGCTATTACCCGGAAGTCTCCGCGTGGCTGTGCCATACCTTGGGCGCGCGCGCCGTCTTGGTCTTTGATCACAACACGCGCAGTGTCGTGCGCGCCGCACGTGGCCAAGCGGGGGTGAGGCTGCCGGTTGATGGCGTCCACAACGATTACAGCGAAGCTTCCGGCCCCAAGCGCGCCCGGGAGATTCTGACCGAAGCGGGGCGCGACGATCTCCTGAAGCGACCTTTTGCCTTCGTCAATCTGTGGCGACCGATACTGGGCCCGGTGCAGGATATCCCGCTCGCCGTGTGCGATGCGCGTAGCCTCAGCAGCGAGGAAATCGTCGACACGCCAATCCATCATTTTGCGGAATCAGATCTCGAACATCCCAGCCACAGCGGTGAGATTCAGTCGATGCACCATGCGGAGGGACACCGCTGGTTTTATTTCCCGGACATGCAGCCGCACGACGTCTTGCTGCTTAAATGCTTTGATACTCGTCTGGATGGTGTGGCGCGCTTCATGGCGCACACGGGTTTCCGCAATCCTGCGTGTCCAGCCGAATACACGCCACGGGAAAGCATCGAGGCGCGTACCCTGGTCGTGTACTGAGCAGCGCTCCTCTCAGAACAGTGTGCATCGCACAGCGTTCACAGCCAGCACACACAAACACACCGTCGACAGTGTAAAGAGCGCCACGCGCACCTTGATGGTATTGACGAGACCCTGCCACAGGCTGTGCACGATACGCAGCCCACAGTAGGCCCAGGCGAAGCCTGTGTTCACCGTGCTGGTGTCACCCGCCAGGGCCAGCACCGCGATGGCCGCGTAGAAGATCGTCGGCTGCTCCATGAGGTGGGTGTAGTTGTGGGACACCCAGTTCACTTTCTGCGGCAGGTTCTTTTCCACGTCCACGTAGCGCGCGCCACGCGGCGCGTTGTCCAAGGATATGCCGGCTTTGGCAAACGCCGGGAAGCGGGTCAGCACCAGCCACAGAAGCACGAGACAGGACCACAGCACCAGCAAGGCTGCCGGTGCAAGCAGGGGATTGGGGTTCATTCGACGGATGCCTCGGGTGGAGTTGAGGCGATGTTAGAGGCTTTCGGTTCGGTGGCAATGGCAAACGCCATTCACCGTTCCAATGCCTTTCTCACCAAGCCGTCCAGGAACTGGGCAAAGGGTTTGATGTTCCCGCCGACGCTACCCTCTTCCAGCGCGGCCATGTATTCATTCCGGCCTTCCAGAGGAATCACCGTCCAGGGATAGCCACCGGATGCCAGCATCAAATTCATGAGAAAGCGGCCAATACGCCCATTACCGTCAAAATAGGGGTGTATGTAGACGAACATGAAGTGCCCGAGTACCACGCGCACAGCAGGCTCCTTCTCCGCGGCAAGGAGGTCAAATAATGCAACCATCAAATCACGCACAGCTGCGGGATTGGGTGGGGTGTGCATGGAGCGTCGGATGTGCACGGGGCCGTTACGGTACCCGGCCAAATCCGAGGGCCTGACAAGACCAGCCGCGACGCTGGGCGCAAAAAGTTCCCGATACCAGGCCCCATGATCGGATGCCGCCACCAGCCCGGGGTCTTCTCTGCGCAGCGCTCGGCGAATGCTT
>VGUA01000004.1 GCA_016874535.1 Gammaproteobacteria bacterium | reverse complement strand
AGGGGGGCGGGTTGCCGACTTGCCCGTCGGGTCTCCGATCAGACCGGTGAAATCTCCGATGAGGAACACCACTTCATGACCAAGCTCCTGGAACTGCCGCATCTTGGTCAGGATCACGGTATGGCCGAGATGCAGGTCCGGAGCCGTGGGGTCGAAGCCCGCCTTGATCGTGAGAGGGGTGCCCCGACTCAATGCCTTGACGAATTCAGCCTCCACCAGGATTTCTGTCGTGCCGCGCCGCAATATCTGAAGTTGTTCTGGAACCATTTGTTTTAGCAGGATTTCTGAAGATGTGAGGAAGACTTCGGCCAAAGCTTCCGGGTGATGATTGCGTTGACCAATCCATGGTCGCAGGCTATTTTCGGGACTTCAACCTACGGGAAAAGCGTGAGCTACCAACGCGCAATCTACAGGAAGCGGGCCGCCTTGGGCGGCATGCTGACTCGCCCCGATCTGCGGTACTTGCGCTTACTGCTGGTCGCTGCTGTGCCTTTGGCCTTGCTGCTCGCCCTGCGAGCGGGGACGTTTGACCCTACGAACACCGCCGACACGCGCTCTGCTCGCACTTTGGAGCGAATCGGCTCCAGCGCGAATGCGCAAGCTCGCCCCCAACGACGTCTCCCCGAGGCGACCCCGCAAGCCCGGCTCCCCTTCGAGCCAAGGGTGGACAAGAATCTGGCATCCGCTGCGGACTCCATTTCGCAATCAGACGAAGACTATCCTGATTCTGCCTGGCGCAATGTCACGGTGGCTCCCGGGGACAACCTGTCCCTGATGTTCAACCGCATTGGAGCGAGCAGACAAGATCTGGAGTCAATTCTCGGCATCAGCAAGGAAGCCAGGTCGGCCATGACCCGCCTCGCGCCCGGCCAGGTTCTTCGTTTCAGGCTGGATGGCCCCGCAGTCCAGGAAATCGTGTTCGAACAGGATTTCCTCACGTCAGTCAGGTTCTCCCGCGATGGAGACACGTTCAAGGCCGAGTGGATAGAAGAAAAGCCGGAAATCAGGCAAGCCTCTGCCGTCGCCGAGATCACGCACTCACTGTTCATAGATGGGCAACGTGCCGGTCTCAGCGACAAGACAATCATGGAATTCATCGGCGTGTTCGGCTGGGATGTCGATTTCCTGCGCGATCTGCAGCGCGGCGACCAGTTCAGCGTGGTATTCGAGGAGATCTACAAGGACGGGATGAAGATCACCAGCGGCAAGATCCTCGCCGCGGAGTTCATCAACAAGGGCAAGCGGCTCCGTGCCATCTACTACGAACACACCGATGGGATTGCCGGCTACTACTCGGACAAGGGTGAGGCCATGCGCAAGGCGTTCCTACGCACGCCCGTGAATTTCACCCGCATCAGTTCGCGCTTCAGTCTTGCGCGCAAACATCCGATCCTCAACCGGGTGCGCGCACACAAAGGTGTCGACTACTCGGCGCCTACCGGCACCCCCATCCAGGCAGTCGCGGATGGCAAGGTCATCTTCGCTGGGTGGAAGGGCGGCTACGGCAATGTCGTCCAGCTCAAGCACGGCTCCGCATACAGCACGCTCTACGGTCATATGACCAATTTTGCCCGCGGTATCCGTAACGGCCAGACGGTAAGCCAGGGTCAGACCATTGGCTACGTGGGCCGCACCGGCCTTGCAACCGGCCCACATCTTCACTACGAATTTCTTGTCAATGGTGTACATCGCGACCCGATGACGGTGAAGCTGCCCAATGCCCTTCCCTTGGACACCAGGTATCTGGCCGACTTCAAGCAGCAGGCAGCCCCGCTTATCGCGAGAATGGATACCTTGGGAACACCAGAGGCCGATAACAAACCCACGATGGTTGCCAAGGTCGAGAAGTCGCGCGACTCTGCGGAGTAGGTTCCTCAGCCCGACGCAAGCGTCCCCCGGGAGGGACCGCCCGCAATGCCGCGCTATATCGGCCTGATTTCCGGCACCAGCATGGATGGCATCGATGCCGCCCTCGTTGAGGTCGCCGGTGGCAAGATCTCGCTCATCGCATATCGTGAAAGCCCCTACCCCGAGGATTTGCATCGGGAGCTGGAGCGGGCTGTCACCACCGACACTGTTTCCCTGTCCGGACTGGCTGCGCTGCATGTTCGCGTAGGACGCGAGTTCGCAGGGGCCGCCCTTGCGCTGTTCTCCGAAGCGGGACAGTCGTGGTCAGACGTGTCCGCCATTGGCAGTCATGGCCAGACACTGTGGCATGCGCCTTCAGGCGCGGTTCCATGCACCTTGCAGATAGGAGATGGCGCCTCCATTGCGGTCGCCACCGGCCTGCCCGTGATTTGCGATTTCAGAAGTTCCGATGTGGCACTCGGTGGGCAGGGGGCACCCTTGGTCCCCCTCTTCCATGAGGCGCTGTTTGGCCGAACAGACAAGCCGACCGCGGTGGTCAATATCGGAGGTCTCGCGAACGTCACCCTCCTGACCGGAGAGCCTTCAGGAGGGCTAATCGCGTTTGATACCGGTCCGGGAAACACGCTGATGGATGGCTGGGCAGCCCTGCACCTGGGTTCGGCTTTTGACGCGGGAGGCGACTGGGCGCGCGGCGGCAAGTTGTTGCCAGAGCTGCTCGACAGGTTGCTCGCAGAGCCTTACTTCTCCAGCATGACGCCCAAATCGACGGGCCGCGAGCTGTTCAATCTGGGGTGGCTGCGGCAGCGACTGGGAGGGCTGGGAGCAGGCGCTCCCGCGGACGTCCAACGCACCTTGCTGGAACTCACGGCGGTGACCATCTCTCAGGAAATCCGGCGGCATCAGCCGGAGGGCGACACCGTGTTCGTCTGCGGGGGGGGCACCCGAAACGGGTTCCTCATGCAGCGTCTGGTCGACCTTCTGCCGCATCGTCGGGTGCAGAGCACCGACGAAGCAGGCGTGCCGGCGGCAGCTTTGGAAGCCATGGCCTTCGCGTGGCTGGCGCACCGGCGCCTCGCCGGACTCGCCGGGAATGCGCCAAGTGTTACCGGGGCGACGAGACCTGCCGTCTTGGGGGCCCTATATCTGCCTTGAGACGGGGGTCAGACCGAGAAGGATGAGCCGCACCCGCAGGTGGTTTGTGCGTTCGGATTGCGGATGACGAACTGGGCGCCCTCCAGCCCTTCGCTGTAGTCGATCTCCGCTCCCATCAGGTACTGGATGCTCATCGGATCGACCAGCAGCCTCACGCCTTGGTTCTCGACGATCGTGTCCCCGTCGCCCTCGTTCTGCTCGAAGGTGAAACCGTACTGGAAGCCTGAGCAGCCTCCGCCGGAGATGAACACCCGCAGCATCAGGGATTCATCACCCTCCTCGTCGATCAGGGTCTTCACTTTGAGTGCTGCCGCGTCGGTAAACAGCAGCGGCGCATCAAGGTCCGCTTCAAGCTCTGATGAAATGGCAGACATTTTTCTATCCTCGACTGTGTTCCGTGGTTCAGTTCGCGCGACTTGCAGCGCTCTCAGGAGGGCTCCCGCTGCGGCTCTTCGATCCGCACCCGCTCCATTTCCCTGCCGGTGATCCGCACCAGTTTCCCGTTGACTTCAGCACCCATGGCCATTTCCATGAGGGCGTAATGCACGTCCCCTTCGACTCTGGCCTTGGACGCGAGTTCGATGTGGTCCCGTGCGTGGACCGAGCCAATCACGGGGCCGTTCAGGATGACGTAAGGGACCTGGACGTTTCCATGGATGGCGCCGCTCTCGCTCAGCGTAAGCATGGCCTTTTCATCCTGGGTTGCAGACACATCGCCCCGGATCACCCCGTTGACGTGCAGGCGCCCCTCGAAATTGATGTTGCCGTCCACCTCGGTATGTTGGCCGATGATGGAACTGGCATCCATGTGTCTGCGCTTCTTGCGATTGAACATAGGCGGATCTCTTGTTTGCGGACACCGCAGCGCGGGGGACCCGGGCGGCGGGACCAGTCAGCCACCTTATGCGCTTCCAGTGAATAGTCAAGACCGCCTCGGCGACTGTCGCACAGGCCCGGGAAACCACTCAGGAAGGCGACTATCCCCGGGCGCTGTCGCATAATCCGGGCCTCATCCAACTCCGAGTCGACAGCGCCATGTATCTCTGGATCAAGTCGCTGCATCTGGTTTCCATGGTGGCCTGGTTCGCCGGACTGTTCTACCTGCCTCGCCTCTACGTCTATCACAGCGCTGCGCGGGACGAGATCAGCATTGCGCGCTTCAAGATCATGGAGCGTCGGCTCTATCGGGGCATCACCACCCCCTCTGCCGTACTCACCCTGGGCTTCGGGCTGTGGTTGATCGCGCTGAAGGGACTTGATTGGGTGGCAGCGACGGGTTGGCTGCAGCTCAAGCTCGGGTTGGTTGGAGTGCTTGTCGTCTATCACCTGTATCTGGGACGTCTTGGCGCCAGGTTCGCTGCCGACCAGAATGCGCACTCGGAAAAATTTTACAGAATTATCAACGAATTGCCTGTTTTCATTCTGGTGCCTGTGGTCATCCTCGCAGAGGTGAAACCGTTCTGATGCAGCCCCCCCTAAGGACTCGAGTAGTTCGAAATCCTCCTTGCGAGCCGAGCAGTCGGGGCAGGTCCAGTTGGGTGGAAGATCCTCGAAGCGGGTACCCGCAGGGATACCCTCCTCGGGCACGCCCAGCGCCTCGTCGTAAATGAATCCACAGATCACGCAGATGAATTTTCTCAAGACGGTCCCGCCATCAGCAAAAGGTCTTTGGAGATGGTAACGCAAGGACGGCCGTCGACGCGTCGCCCGCTGGTGCTCGTGATCGGAGGGCTGGATCCCAGCGGCGCCGGCCTGCAGGCCGACATCGAGACCTGCTTCGCCCTGGGCTGCCACGCGCTACCCATCGCCACCGGACTGACCATCCAGAACACTCGCGGGTTGCAGCGGGTGATTCCGGCTTCCGACGCAGATCTGCTGGAGCAAATCGAGTCCCTGCTGGCGGACGTGGGCCCCGTCGCCGCCTGCAAGATAGGCATGCTGCCCTCGGAGGCCGCTGCATCGGCGTTGGGCAAGGCAATCTCGAACCTGCCGCCCACGGTGCCCGTGATCCTCGACCCCGTGATGACTGCCAGTGCAGGAGGGACTCTCATGCAGGCTTCCCTCCAGGATTGCCTGCCCTTGGAACTGCTGGCGCGCACAACCCTGATCAAGCCCAACCTGCGTGAGGCCAGACGCCTCACCGGCGCGGACACAGCGGAAGACGCAGGCGCCAGGCTCTCTGGCGATGCCCCGCTGCCGCCCTATGCGCTGGTCACGGGAGGGGATGCGCCGGAAAAAGGACAGGTACGACACCTGCTCTATCGAAAAGGCCAACGCTGTGCGGAGTTTTCCAGTCCGCATGTCGATGGCCTCTTCCACGGCACGGGCTGCACCCTTTCGAGCGCCATCGCGGCAGGGTGCGCGCGCGGGATTCCCCTCGAGTCCGCAGTCGGCATGGCGCTCGATTACACTTGGGGCGGTGTGCGAAACGCTTTCCCGATTGGCGGCGCCCAGGCGATTCCTGACCGGCGCTGGTTCTGGCAGGGAGAGTATCCATGAGGGCGGGCTGGCCAATGAATGGTCTTTACGCCATCACGCCGGATGGTGCCACCGAGGCGGCCTGCTTTGAGAAAGTCTCCATTGCCCTCGATGCGGGCCTCGGCGCGCTTCAATACCGCGACAAGTCAGGGATCTGGGCGGACAGATTGCGGTTGGCCCGAAAGTTGGGCGAGCTCTGCCGGGCCGCCCGCGTCCCACTGATCATCAATGATGATCTTGCATTGGCTATCGAATCAGGTGCCGATGGTGTGCATCTGGGGCGAGACGAGATGCACCTGCTCGAGACCGCCGCCTCCACTTCACCCCGTTTGCTGGTTGGCGTCTCGTGCTACAACGATCTCGCACGAGCAAGAGAGGCGATCACCCGCGGCGCCGACTACATCGCTTTCGGCAGTCTTTATCCATCGCGGACCAAGCCCGCGGCAATCCGCTGCGAACCTGCGGTGTTGCGTGCAGCGCGCGCGGAACTTGCCGTCCCGATCGTTGCGATCGGGGGTATAACCCCTGAAAATGGCCACGCCGTGATCGAGGCGGGTGCGGACTATCTTGCCGCCATAAGCAGCGTTTTCGACGCCGGGGACATTGCCCGGGCCGTGCACCGCTACGCCGAACTCTTCGCCTGATCCCGACCCAGCCGCAACCCAGGAACCAATACCGGATCATCACCATGCTCGATCGCTCCGCCCAGCTCTTCAATGCCGCCCAACGTTGCATCCCAGGAGGCGTGAATTCGCCGGTGCGGGCCTTCAACGGGGTGGGTGGCAGTCCGGTGTTCATCTCCAGGGCCGAGGGCGCCTATCTTTTCGACGAGGACGGCAATCGTTACGTGGACTATGTCGGAAGCTGGGGGCCGATGATCGTCGGCCACTTGCATCCGTCAGTGCGCGCGGCCATCGTGGATCAGCTGGATCGCGGGGTGAGCTTTGGCACCCCAACCGCAATCGAGACGCGCCTGGCGGAGAAAGTCTGCGCCCTCATCCCCTCCATCGAGAAGGTGCGGATGGTGAGCTCCGGAACGGAAGCGGCGATGAGTGCGATCCGGCTCGCACGCGGCTTTACGGGGCGCTCCCGCATCGTGAAGTTCGAGGGTTGCTACCATGGCCACGCGGACTCCCTGCTGGTCAAGGCAGGTTCAGGCGCGCTGACCATGGGAGTACCCACCTCGCCGGGCGTGCCGGCTGAGCTCGCCAATCTCACCATCACGGCAAGCTTCAACGACCTGCAGGATCTGGAACGTATCTTCGCCGACGCGGGTCCGGAAATAGCTGCCGTGATCGTGGAACCCATCGCCGGCAACATGAACTGCGTTCCGCCCGCACCGGGTTTTCTGGAAGGGCTGCGCGAAATCACGGCCAAGCACGGCTCGCTGCTGATTTTTGATGAAGTGATGACGGGCTTCCGCGTACATCGCCACAGCGCCCAAGGCCTGTACGGCATCACGCCGGACATCACGGTGCTCGGCAAGGTGATCGGTGGCGGACTGCCGGTCGGAGCTTTCGGTGGTCCCGCGCGCATCATGGATTCCATCGCGCCCACCGGCCCCATTTATCAGGCGGGTACCCTGTCCGGTAATCCGCTTGCCATGGCGAGTGGTCTGGCGACCCTGGAATTGCTCGATGCTCCCGGCTTCCATGCGCGCCTGGAAGAAAACACCGCCAGATTGACCGAAGGTCTGGAAAAGGCCGCCCGCGATGCCGGGGTCCCCTTCACCACCAATCGGGTGGCCGGCATGTTCGGCCTGTTCTTCTCAGCTGCACCCCGGATTACCAACTACGCAGAGGTCAAGGCCTGTGACGTGGAGCGCTTTCAGCGGTTCTTCCACGAAATGCTGCAGCGGGGGGTATATCTCGCGCCCTCGGCCTTCGAAGCCGGGTTCATTTCTGCTGCGCATGGAGAGGACGAGATCCGGCAGACACTGGAGGCGGCACGGGCGGCGTTCACCGCTGTGCGGTAGCCGCAGATCAGATCTCGGTGAAGAGTCCCACCCGCAGGCTGGAGCCTTCGTAGATTTTCTCGCCATCGACCTCCATGCGGGCATCGGCAATGCCCATCACAAGGCCTCGCTGTACCAAGCGCTTGATGTCGATGTGATAGCGGATGAGCTTGCGATCCGGCGTGACCTGACCCGTGAACTGGATCTCGTTGCCACCCAAGGCACGTCCGCGGCCCAGACCACCCTTCCAGGCCAGGAAGAAACCGATCAGCTGCCACATGGCATCCAGGCCCAGACATCCGGGCATGACGGGATCACCCTCGAAGTGGCACTTGAAAAACCAGAGTTCGGGATTGATGTCCAGCTCAGCGACGATCTCGCCCTTGTTGTAGCGCCCGCCCTTGTCATTGATTTCAATGATGCGGTCGAACATCAGCATTGGCGGCAGGGGAAGCTGGGCGTTACCCGGGCCGAACAGTTCGCCGCGACCGCATCCGATGAGCTCATCGTAGGTGTAGGAATTCTTGTGCAGCCCATTCAGGATGATGGGTGCGTCGGCGTGAATGGGCGCGAAAGTGTACATGAATGATCGCCTGTAAGTTGGCGCGAGTATAGCAGGATACAGGCGCGGTTCAGGCGAAAGTGATGTTGGCCTCCGCGACGGTTCCCGCCTCATCCGATGACAGGCTGAGTCTGCCGGAATAGGCACCCTCGACGATCTCCCGCACGGTGGCGAGCCCGATGCCGTGGCCCTCCACGGACTGGTCGAGTCTGGCGCCCCTTTGCATCACCTCAAGCACCTTACCCGCAGGCAGACCCGGGCCATCATCATGCACGCGGATACGGAGCCCGGGCCGTTTGCCGGGAAGTTCCGGTGGCGTTGTGGAAATCTCGACCCTGACTTCGTGGCGCGCCCACTTGCAGGCGTTGTCGGCGAGGTTCCCGACGATCTCCATGAGGTCACCCTGGTCGCCATAGAACATGGCGTCCCCGGGTGCAGTGCCCGAGATTTCGATCTCGCGCGAGTGATAGACCTTGCGCAGCGATGCCACCAGGCGATCCAGGACCGGTGCCACCGGCACCGGACGGGAGAGCGCGCTGCGGCCAGCGGTCGCTGCACGCTGAAGCTGGTATTTGATGGTCGCATCGAGCTGGTCGACCGGCTCGCGAAGCGCCTCAGCGATGTTTCCAGCACCCGCGCCCCGTTCCAGAGTGGAGCGAATCACCGCCAATGGGGTCTTCAGGCTGTGCGCCAGATCGCCCAGCGCGTTGCGATACCGCTGCAGATGGGTATCGCGTGCTGCAAGCAAGGCATTCAGGTTTCCCGCCACCGCCTGCAGTTCCCGTGGATAACGACCACTGAGCGTCTGTTTGTCCCCGGCTTCGATCGCGCTGAGCTCGCTGGCAATCTGGCGCAGCGGTCCCAGTCCCCAGCGCAGGATGACGAGCTGGATCAACAACAGAAATGCCGCGAGGCCGCCAAACCAGAGCCACATCCTGTGCTGGAATCTCAACACCTGTGCATCGAAAGCCCCGCGCCCTTCACAGCTCTGGAAGGTGTAAGGGCGGGCCCCGGCCTTGTCCCGGGTTTCCCACTGCACCAGATAGCTCAGGCAGAAGAGGGGCTCTTCGGTGGAAGAAATCGCTTCCTCGAACACGAAGTTGCCCGCCGCCCGCTCGCCGGGCCACTGGATGGCGAGCCCCAGCATCGAGCGTGAACGCCACAGGACGCGCCCATCAGCGTCATGAATCTGCGCGTAGTGGCCCGACTCCGGCGTGGCAAGCGAAGTGTCCGGCAGCAGGGCATCGTTGAGGACACGGGCTGGAGTGTCGAGATCGGCAAGGCCGAGCAGTACGAAAATCTGTCCCTTCAGCCGCTCCTGTACGGCGTCGCGGGCGGAATCCCTGAAGCCATGATCGAGCACCAGCGCTGCCGTTCCAAGAAAGGACGCCAGCACCACTCCGGCGACCACCAGCAATCTGGCGTGAAGCGAACTCAGCATCAGGGCGCCGCGTGAGCAGTGGCCCGCGCGGGTTCAGTCCCTGGTGGACTGGTTGCGCTCGAAACGGAAACGATAGCCATGCCCGCGTGCCGTTTCGACGGGATTCAGTTCACGGTCCGGATCGAGTTTCCGCCGCAGCCGCCCGATGATCACTTCCAGCACATTGCTGTCGCGATCTCCATCGTCCTCATAGAGGTGTTCGCTCAGTTCAGTTTTGGAAACCACCCGACCCGCGTGCATCATCAGGTACTCGAGCACCTTGTATTCGAAGGCGGTGATTTCAATTGGCTGGCTGTCGCGAGCCAGCGATTTCGATGCCGTGTCGAGTACATACGGGCCACAACGCAGCTTGGATTCAGCCCAGCCCGCGGATCTGCGCAACAGCGCCCGGATCCGCGCGATCAATTCCTGGGTATGAAAAGGTTTGACGAGGTAATCATCGGCGCCGAGCTCGAGGCCGGCGACCTTGTCCTCCCAGCTGCCGCGTGCCGTGAGGATGAGAACGGGGAATGTGCGCCCCTCCGCGCGCCATCGCCCGATGAGCTCGGTGCCGGAAAGATCGGGTAGCCCCAGATCCACGACCGCCAGATCGATGGGATATTCGCTGCCGGCAAACAGTCCATCGCGACCATTGGCGGCAACATCGACTGCAAACCCCTCGTTGCGCAAGCTGGAAGCCAGGCCTTGCAGGAGTTGGGGCTCATCCTCGACGACCAGTACTCGCATGGGGCTCAGCGCGCCTGTCCGGATGCGGAGTCAACCCTAATGCGCCGCACCCTACCTTCGTCCAGCAGGATTCGCACTTCATAAGAGTCGCCGAGGCCCTCCTGTACGGGGCGCACATCGAGCACCCTGCCACCAGTCTCCTCGCGCACGCGGGCGGCCGCATGGTCCGCACCAGGGTCCTGACGGGGGGGCATACCAGAGGCTTCCATGGGGGGTAGGTAGCTCTCCTGCGCTGGCAGCACTACCGGGAGCGATGCCCCGAGCAGAGAGAGCAGGAGGGGTGCTGGTCTGACAACGCGCGACATGGCGGAATAGTAACCCACGGGGCCAAGGGGAACACAGGCGCGGCCGCTCTCAGGGCGGCCCACTGGGGCGAGTATCGGTGGGTACCGGTTAACCTCGACTTAATCGGGCATCAACCGCCGAAGTGAATTTCCCGATCGTGCTGCAGGGCGGGGATCATCGCGCGTGCCTCGGCAACCTTGGCCGGATCAACGTCGGTCAGGATGAAGCCCGGTTCAGTCCCGCCATCCGCCAGTACCCCGCCCCAAGGGTCAACGATCAACGAGTGTCCAAACGTGCGCCGACCCCACCGTCGCGTGCCGCACTGTCCCGCGGCAAAGACGTAGCAGCCGGTTTCGATCGCGCGCGCGCGCACCAGCACATGCCAGTGCGCGAGGCCCGTGGTGTGCGTGAAGGCGGCCGGAATCGCGAGGAATTCCGCCCCCGCCTGCGCGAGGCCGCGATAGAGACGGGGAAAGCGCACGTCGTAGCAGATGGAAAGGCCCATCCTGCCCCAGGGCAGGTCCACCAGCGTCGCACAGCGTCCAGGCTCCACCGCGCGTGATTCACGGTAATACTCGCCGTTGCGCAGCCGGACATCAAAGAGATGAATCTTGTCGTAGCTTGCGAGACACCGTCCCTCAGGCGACAACAGGTAACTCCGGTTCGCCACTTTCGCACCATCGAGGCGTATGGTTAGGGAACCCAAGGCCAGATGCACACCCAACTCCCGCGCCAGTGCCGTGAACATCGGCAGCGCGGGATGGGTCTCCTCGGTGTGTCCGCGCGTGACATAAAGTTCGTCGCGCTCTTCGAGGCAGCTGAAATTCTCGGGCAGGCAGATGAGCTCCGCACCCGCCTGTGCCGCCTCGCGACAGCGCAGTGCAGCCTCCTCGAGATTGCGGTCCAAGTCGTCTTCTGCACAGTTCTGGACGCAGGCCACCTTGAAGCTTGGCATTGCCGTCTTCCCTCTCAGGCGAGCTTGTGGTCCGCGACGATGATGCCGTCGCGATCCGCATAGAGGTAATCACCCGGCTGGATGCAGATCTCCGCAAAACGGACCGGGATGTCCTGCACCCCCTCCCCGCGCCGCACGCTCTTGCGTGGATTGCTGCCCAGCGCCTTGATGCCGACCGGAAGTTGCAGCAACGCCTCCACATCCCGAACGCAGCCATAAACCACGAGGCCTGCCCAGGCGTTCTTCACTGCGAGCTCGCCCAGTTGATCGCCCACCAGCGCGCAGCGCAGGGAGCCTCCACCATCGACCACGAGAACCCGTCCCTCACCGGGCTTCTCGAGCATCGCGCGAACCAGTGTGTTGTCCTCGAAGACTTTGAGGATGCAGACCGGACCCTCGAACTGGATGTTGGCGCCGTAGTCGTGGAAAAGAGGGGCGGCAACCCGCAGCGCCTCGCCATGTTCGTCATAGAGATCAGCGAGTGCTTTGCTCATCGGTAATCCTCACTTGTCCTTGCGGGGTCGCTGATAGCCCGCAATCGTTTTCTGGCGCACGCGACTGATCACCAGTCGCCCGGGTTCCACATCCTCGGTCACCGTGGTGCCTGCAGCCACCGTTGCTCCCTTGCCCACCCGCACCGGTGCCACCAACTGGGTATCGGAGCCGATGAAGGCGTCATCTTCAATCACCGTGCGATGCTTGTGGGCGCCGTCGTAATTGCAAGTAATGGTGCCGGCGCCCACGTTGACTGCGCGTCCGATCTCCGCATCGCCCACATAGGACAGATGATTGACCTTGCTGCCCTCGGCAATCACGGATTTCTTCACCTCGACGAAGTTGCCGATGTGTACATCCGTGCCGAGGATGGTTTCGGGGCGGATGCGCGCGAAGGGACCAACTTTGCTGTGACTGCCGATGGTTGCCTGTTCGATCACCGTATTCGCCAGGACCTCGACGCCGGCTTCGAGGACTGAGTCCCGAATGAGGCAGTTCGGACCGACGCGTACACCATCGCCGAGCCTCACCTTGCCCTCGAAGACGACATTGACGTCGAGGCACACATCCCTGCCGCAGACGAGTTCCCCGCGGATATCCAGTCGCGCCGGATCGCGCAAGCTCACACCACCACGCATGAGTTCTTCCGCCTGCATCGCCTGGAAGGCACGCTCCAGCAACGCCTGTTGCCGGCGATCATTGACGCCGGTCACCTCCATCGCACTGTCCGGTGTTACACCAATCACCGGAATGCCCTCCGCTACGGCCATCGCCACGCAGTCAGTAAGGTAGTACTCGCCTTGGGCGTTCTCGCTGCGCAGGGCTGGCAACCAGCGCTGCAGATACTCCGCACGCACGGCCATGACGCCCGTGTTCACCTCCGTCAGATGCAATTCATCCGGGCTGGCGTCCTTGTGCTCCACGATGCGAACGATCCGGCCATGCTCATCCCTGACAATCCGTCCACAACCGGTGGGATCGTCCAGAATGACTGTCAGCAGGGAAAACCCTTGAGGTTCGGCGGCTTCCACCAATCGTTTCAGTGTGGGAGCGGACAGCAGCGGCACGTCGCCGTACAGGATGAGGACCAGCGAGCCGGACGACAGGACAGGCAGGGCCTGCAGCATTGCATGTCCGGTGCCGAGCTGTGGTTCCTGGATCACCCAGGTCAGATCATGGCCGGCATAGAAGTCCTGCAGTCGTGCACCACCATGGCCATGGATGATGACCGGACGGGAGGTGGTGAGTTGTGCCGCCGCGGCGAGCACGTGGCCAATCATCGGCTGGCCCCCGATGGGGTGGAGCACCTTGGGCAGATCGGAATTCATCCGCTTGCCCTGCCCCGCCGCCAGAATGCATAGGCATAGTTCCATACCGCGCCGTCCCTCCAGTGTCACGGTCGAATCATAGTCGGCGGCGAAGGGTGCCGCACACCCCGTGGGAAAGAGACCAAGGCGTCACCCCCAGAAAGCCGAAAGGCCTCCGGAGAGGCCTTTCTTCAACGCAGGTTCAGCGCCAAACATAGGGGCGGGCTTCACCCCCGCATTGGCTCAGCCTCCCGCACGCCGCCGCAAGCGCTGGATGGTCTGCAGCTGGGCCGCCAGCTCGGCGATCTCCGCCTGGGCCTTGGCAATATCGAGCTTGCCCGAACGATCCTTGAGGGTGTCCTCCGCTTCCTGCTTGGCCTTCAGCACGGCGGCCTCATCGAGATCGTGGGCCCGGATGGCGGTATCGGACAGTACCGTTACCACCTTGGGCTGCACTTCCAGCATACCGCCGGAGACATAAAAAGCCTGTTGCTCCCCGCTGGGAAGTTGCACCCGGACTTCGCCCGGCCCCATGCGGGTGAGCATGGCCGCATGCCCGGGTGCGATACCGACTTCACCGAGCACGGCAGGCGCAAATACCATGGCCGCGTCGCCCGAGAAAATTTCGCGCTCGGCACTCACGATGTCGACATGGATGCTGGACATGGACCTGTGCTCCGCTTCGTGGAATTAGAGGGTCTTCGCCTTCTCGACGGCATCCTCGATGGTACCCACCATGTAGAAAGCCTGTTCGGGAAGGTGGTCGTATTCACCGGCCACGATCGCCTTGAACGCGCGAATGGTGTCCTTGAGCGGCACATAGCGGCCCTTGGCGCCTGTGAACACTTCAGCCACGAAGTACGGCTGGGACAGGAAACGCTGGATCTTGCGTGCGCGAGCCACGGTCAGCTTGTCCTCTTCGGACAGTTCGTCCATGCCAAGAATGGCGATGATGTCGCGCAGCTCCTTGTAGCGCTGCAGCGTGCCCTGGACGGCGCGCGCGGTCTCGTAATGTTCCTGACCCACAACCAGCGGGTCGAGCTGACGGCTGGTGGAGTCCAGCGGATCCACGGCCGGGTAGATGCCCAGCTCCGCAATCTGGCGGCTCAACACCACGGTGGCGTCGAGGTGAGCGAAGGTCGTGGCGGGTGAGGGATCGGTCAAGTCGTCCGCGGGAACGTACACCGCCTGGATGGAGGTGATGGAACCGGTCTTGGTGGACGTGATGCGTTCCTGCAGGCGGCCCATTTCCTCGGCGAGCGTTGGCTGGTAGCCCACGGCGGAAGGCATGCGGCCGAGCAGCGCCGACACCTCGGTGCCCGCCAGGGTGAAGCGATAGATGTTGTCGACGAAGAGCAGCACGTCGCGACCTTCGTCACGGAACTTCTCGGCCAAGGTCAGGCCGGTCAGCGCCACGCGCAGACGGTTGCCCGGAGGCTCGTTCATCTGGCCGTATACCAGGGACACCTTGTCGAGAACGTTGGAGTCTTTCATCTCGTGGTAGAAGTCGTTGCCCTCGCGGGTACGTTCTCCCACTCCCGCGAACACCGAGAAACCGCTGTGCTCAATCGCGATATTGCGAATGAGCTCCATCATGTTCACGGTCTTGCCCACCCCTGCACCCCCGAAGAGGCCGACCTTGCCACCCTTGGCGAACGGGCAGATGAGATCGATCACCTTGATCCCCGTTTCGAGCAGCTCGGTGGCCGGCGAAAGTTCGGTGAATTTCGGCGCTTCCCGGTGGATGGACATGGTTTCGCCGGTATCGATCGGGCCCGCCTCGTCAATCGGCTCGCCGAGCACGTTCATGATGCGGCCGAGAGTCTTCTGTCCCACCGGGACCGAAATCGGCGCCCCGGTGTTGGAGACCCTCATGCCACGGCGCAGGCCGTCGGTGGATCCGAGCGCAATCGTGCGCACCACGCCATCGCCGAGCTGCTGCTGTACCTCGAGAGTCGTCGGCACATCGGCAAGCTTCAGCGCGTCATAGATCTTGGGAACCGAGTCAGTGGGGAACTTGGCGTCGATGACCGCCCCAATGATCTGGGAAATGGTTCCTGTGCTCATGCGATAGTTCCTCTTGAAAAAGGTGCTGTTCGTTCGGGACCGGGCAGATCAGACTGCCGAGGCGCCGCCGACGATTTCGGCGAGCTCCTGGGTGATCGCGGCCTGGCGGGCCTTGTTATAGATGAGCTGGAGCTCCTTGATGAGCTTGCCGGCATTGTCCGAGGCGCTCTTCATGGCGACCATGCGCGCCGCCTGCTCGCAGGCGATGTTCTCGACCACACGCTGGTACACGAGCGACTCGATATACCGCGTGAGGAGGTGGTCCATGACTTCCTTCGCCTCTGGCTCGTAGATGTAATCCCAGTGGGCGGGCAACGAACTGCTGTCCTGCGCCTTCAGCGGGACAAGTTGTTCGAGTGTCGGCTTCTGGGTCATCGAGTTCACGAAGTCATTGGAGGCCACGTAAATCTCGTCGATCGACTTGTCGATGTAGGCGTCGAGCATGATCTTGACCGCACCTATGAGCTGTTCTATGTGCGGCTGGTCGCCCAGCTTGCTCACCTGGCCGGTCACCTTGCCCCCGATGCGCTGGAAGAACTGCGCGGCCTTGCGGCCCACCGTGCAGAATTCGAACTCGACCTGTTCCCCCTGCCAGCGCTTGATCTGCTGGATGAGTTGCCGGAAGAGATTTGAATTCAGGCCACCGCACAGACCGCGGTCCGTAGAGACGACGATGACACCGACCCGACGGACCGGGCGCGACACCAGAAAGGGATGCCGGTATTCGGAATTGGACTCCGCGACGTGGGCGATCACATTGCGCATCTTCTCCGCATAGGGGCGTGTCGCCCGCATGCGTTCCTGCGCCTTGCGCATCTTGCTGGTGGCCACCATCTCCATCGCACGGGTGATCTTCTGCGTGTTTTGCACGCTTGCGATCTTGACCCGGATTTCTTTGCCTACGGCCATGGGGAGTTCCTTGGTTCAGGCTTTACCAGGTCTGGGTCTGCTTGAACTGGCTGATGGCTTCGTTCAAGGCCTTGTCGACATCCGCACCAAAGTCACCGGTATCGTTGATCTTCTTCATGAGATCAGCCTTGGCGCTGTTCATGTAGCCATGGAGCGCGGCTTCGAAGGGGCCGATTTTCTTCACTTCCACGTCATCCAGGAAGCCGCGGTCCACCGCGTACAGGGATACCGCCATTTCCGCCACGGACAGCGGGGAGTACTGCTTCTGCTTCATCAGCTCCATCACGCGCTGGCCGCGATCCAGCTGCTTGCGGGTGGCTTCGTCCAGATCCGAGGCGAACTGTGCAAAGGCGGCAAGCTCACGGTACTGCGCGAGTGCCAGACGGACGCCACCGCCAAGCTTCTTGATGATGGAGGTCTGGGCAGCACCACCCACGCGTGACACGGACAGACCGGCGTTGATCGCAGGCCGGAAGCCCGAGTTGAACAGGTTGGTCTCGAGATAGATCTGACCGTCGGTGATGGAAATCACGTTCGTCGGCACGAACGCCGACACGTCGCCAGCCTGGGTCTCGATGATGGGAAGTGCCGTCAGGGAGCCGGTCTTGCCCTTCACCTTGCCGTTCGTCTCGCGCTCCACATACTCCTCGTTCACGCGCGCGGCTCGTTCCAGCAGGCGGGAGTGGAGATAGAACACGTCACCCGGATAGGCTTCGCGGCCCGGTGGGCGGCGCAGCAGCAGGGACACCTGGCGGTAGGCCCAAGCCTGCTTGGTCAGGTCGTCATAGATGATGAGGGCGTCCTGGCCGGAATCGCGGAAGTATTCGCCCATCGCACAGCCCGAGTAGGGGGCGATGTACTGGAGTGCGGCCGATTCGGAGGCGCTGGCAGCAACGATGATTGTGTGGTCCATCGCACCGTGCTCTTCGAGCTTGCGAATCACGTTGTTGATCGAGGAAGCCTTCTGCCCGATCGCAACGTAGATGCATTTGATGCCGGTGCCCTTCTGATTGATGATCGCATCGACCGCGACCGCGGTCTTGCCGGTCTGGCGGTCGCCGATGATCAGTTCGCGCTGACCACGACCCACCGGCACCATGGCGTCGATGGATTTCAGTCCGGTCTGCACGGGCTGAGACACGGATTTGCGCCAGATCACGCCCGGAGCAATCTTCTCGATGGGAGAAGAGAGCTGGGTTTCCACCGGGCCCTTGCCGTCAATCGGCTGGCCCAGGGCATTCACCACGCGGCCAAGCAGGGCGTCGCCCACGGGCACTTCAAGGATTCGCTTGGTGCAGCGGACGACATCCCCTTCGCGGATGTGCTGGTACTCACCCATGATCACCGCACCGACCGAATCCTGCTCCAGGTTCAGTGCGAGGCCAAAGGTATTGCCGGGAAACTCGATCATCTCGCCTGCCATCACGTCTGACAGGCCGTGAATACGCGCAATACCATCGGACAGGCTGACCACAGTGCCCTCGGTGCGGGCCTCCGTCGCCAGGTCGAACTCGTGAATCTTCTTCTTGATGAGTTCGCTGATTTCAGTAGCGCTGATTTGCATGCGATGTCCTCGTTCCTGCCGTTGGCGGGGTCTTCCTGAGACCCGCGCCGCACAGGCTCATTTCCAATTGAATAGGTTTGCCAGCTGGTCAAGGCCGCCTTTCAGCGACAGGTCAAATACGGAATCACCCACGCGAACCACGGCGCCTCCGATGAGGTTCTGGTCCACACGCTGGCGGATTCGCACCTCGCGACCCAGTCTTCGCTGCACCGCTTGTGCGATACGCGTTTCCTGTTCTGCGGCAAGGGGATAGGCCGTCACGATCTCGGCATTCGCGAAATTTTCGGCATCCGCACGGTGCCGCTCGAACAGTTCAGCAACTTCGCCAGCCACACCCAAGCGCTGCGCACTGCTCAGGACCTTGACGAAATTGCGGAAGGTATCGCCAAAACGACTCCCCGCAATGTCAAGGATCGCCTCGGCCAGACGGTCCCGGCCCACTCTGGGATTGTTGATCAGCCGACGCATTTCCTCGTCCGCAACCAACGCCGCCAGATAGGCCAGCGCATCGGACCAGGCGCTCAGGGTGCCTTCCGCCCGCGCTTGTTCGTAGGCAGCTTGCGCATAGGGTCTTGCGACCGTGAGGTTCTCTTGCATCTGTCTGCTTTCGCCTAAAGTCGCGCGCTGAGTTTTTCCAGCACTTCGCGATGCCGTTCGGCATCGACTTCGCGCATCAGGACCTGCTCCGCTCCGGCGAGGGCCAGTGCCGCAACCTGTCCGCGGAGTGCTTCACGGGCCTGCTGGACCTCCTGCGCGATCGCCGCCTGGGCCGAGGCGATCTGGCGCTCGCCTTCCGCCTTTGCGGTGGCACGGGCCTGCTCGATCATCTCGTCAGAGCGTTTTTGCGCGTTTGCCACCAGCTCCTGACTCTGCTGCTTGGCGCCGTTGAGCACTTCCTGTGCGCGGCTCTGTGACTGGGCCAGCTGCTGCTGGCCCTGATCCGCGGCCGCGAGTCCATCCGCAATCTTTTTCTGGCGCTCTTCCACCGCTTTCATCAGCGGTGGCCACACGAAGCGTGCGGTAAACCAGATAAAAATCGCGAACGAGACGGCCTGCGAGATCAACGTGAAATTGATATTCATCGTTGCAGTATCCCCGTCGCTGGAGGTCTGGAAGCGGTTTCTGGCTTAGCCCGAAACTGCCGCGAGGAGCGGATTGCCGAACGCGAACAGCATCGCGATACCCACCGCGATGATGAAGGACGCGTCAATCAGACCAAGGAGCAGGAACACTTTGGCCTGGAGCTGGGGAATGAGCTCAGGCTGACGGGCAGCACCTTCGAGGAAACGCGAGCACATCACGCCCACACCGATACACGCACCAAGCGCGCCCCCTCCGATCATGATGCCGATACCGATACCGGTATGAGCCTGGATCATCGCCAGAAGCTGTAAGCTTTCCATTTCCCTTTCCTTTCTTGCCAGGTAGAACGTTAGTCAATAAAACGATGTCAATGGCCTTCATGCGCCATTGCGATGTAGACGACCGTCAACATCATGAAAATGAAGGCCTGCAGTCCGACGATCAGGATGTGGAAGATGGCCCACCCTGCCGAGAGGATTCCTCCGAAGATCGTCCCTGCAACACCCGTCGCGGCCCACAGGCCGAGCAGCATGAAGATGATTTCACCGGCATAGATGTTGCCGTAGAGCCGGAGACTGTGGGAAAGCGGCTTGGAGACGTACTCAACAAGGTTGAACAGGAAGTTGAAAGGCCAGAGTACGGGATTGCCACCAAACGGGGCGCAGAACAGTTCGTGAATGAACCCCCCGATACCCTTTACCTTGATGGCGAAGAAAATCATCAGGAACCAGACGGTCAGGGCGAGAGCAAAAGTGGTATTCACGTCGGCCGTGGGAACCGAGCGCCAGTATTCCAGCCCCAGCACGTGCTTGTAGATGAGGGCCATGATGTCGATGGGCAGGAAATCCATGGCGTTCATGAAGAACACCCAGACGAATACCGTGAGTGCGAGAGGCGCGATGAAGCGAAGATCGCCGTGGAAGATGCTTCTGGCCTGGTCGTTCACGAATTCCACCAGGAGCTCGACGAATGCCTGGCGTTTGTTCGGCACGCCGGACGTGGCCCCACTGACCACCCAGGCCAGGAAGCCGAAGGTAAGAATTCCCAGAACCACTGAGGTAACGACCGTATCCAGATGCCAGGTCCAGAAAGGCGTCTCGCCGGCCTGCGCGTTGAACGTCAGGTGGTGCTTGATGTAGCCGGTAGGTGTCAGCTCGTGTCCGGTGGCCATTTGGTACTGCGCTCAACTATCGCTTGTTCGAGTTCTGCCAGGGTGGGTTTCGGACCCTTCCCGCCTCAGCTGTCCCGCGTGAACCACACGGCCAGCCATTGTCCTTTCAGTGCCAGGAAAACCCCTGCTACCAACGCCGGCCACACGATTGCATGGCCCAGCACCCTCGCCGTGATGAACAGCAATGCGATGATTGCACCCAGCTTCAGCGATTCGCCCACCATGAAGGTAGCGGCTGACAGCGCGCGAACGATGCGCGCTTTCGACCAGAGGTAGAGCGACAGCAGTGCATTCGGCACTGCCACGGCCACGCCCCCGAAGATCAGTGACACCGCAGCACGCGTGCTGAACAGCGCGGCGCCCAGGCCAGCCACCATCACGATACCGAGCTGCAACCCGATGGTGATGAGCAACGTCCGATGCCAGCCGATGTCACTCATGGCGCGCCTTGGAGCGCGTCACTTTGCAGTGCAATAAGCCAAGGATGCAGGATTGTAGAGAGATCTGTTTGCACGCGTCAAATACCAGAGCATGAACTGCAGCCGGGGCTCCCGGACGGATTGATCGAGGTCAATTCGATCAGCGGATGTGGGCCAGAATCCCGTCGAGTTCGTCGAGTGAGTTGTACCGGATAACGAGTTCGCCCTTGCCCTTGCGGCCGTGCTTGATGGTGACCGCGGCACCCAATCGCTCGCCGAGATCGGCCTCCAGCTTCTGGACATTCGCATCGGGCTTCGGCGGTGTCCTGCCCTGCGGTCCACCCTCCAGCGACTGGCGAACCAGTCGCTCGGTTGCGCGCACCGAAAGGCCCCGCTCTGCTACCAACCGGGCAAGGCGCGCCTGCTCTGCGCCCTTGACCGCGAGCAAGGCCCGGGCATGGCCCATTTCCAGCGCACCCTCTTCGAGCAGTCGCCGGGCATCCACACCGAGCTCCAGCAGGCGTAACAGATTGGACACCGCTGCCCGCGAGCGGCCGATGGCCGCTGCCACCTCCTGGTGCGTCATGCCGAATTCGGTGAGAAGCCGTTGCAAGGCCTGGGCCTCTTCCAGCGGGCTCAGTTGCTCACGCTGGATGTTCTCGATGATCGCGAGGCTCATCACTGTACGGTCAGGCACCGCGCGCACGATGGCAGGCAGTTCGGTCAGGCCGGCAAGCTGCGCTGCACGCCAGCGGCGTTCACCCGCGATCAGCTCATAGCGCCCACCCTCGCCCAAGGCCCGCACGAGTACCGGCTGGATGAGGCCCTGCGCCTTGATCGAATCCGCCAGTTCCTGCAGCGCTTCCGGGTGAATGGTCAGCCGCGGCTGGTATTTGCCGCGCTGAATCAGGTCCACGGGCAGCAGCCGCAGGGTGTCTCCCTGGCTTTCGTCGGGCGTGGGTTTTTCGGCGCCTATCCCGAGCAGGGCATCGAGCCCCCTGCCGAGGCCACGTTTCTTGTTCACGCTGGATTTTCCCGTTTCATGTGGAGACTGCGGTGCGCGGCGATGTCTCCTCCCGCCGCAGCATCTCGCCGGCCAAGGCCAGATAGGCCATCGCTCCACTGGAAGACTTGTCGTAGAGCAATGCCGGCAGGCCATGGCTGGGAGCCTCGGCCAGACGCACGTTGCGGGGGATGACGGTCTGGTAGACCTTTTCGCCGAAGTGCTGGAGCAGTTGCTGGGAAACCTGGCTGGCGAGATTGTTGCGGGGGTCGAACATGGTCCGCAGGAGCCCCTCGATGTGCAGCCTCGGGTTCAGGATGCGGCGGATTTTTTCCACGGTGTCCATCAGGGCGGAGACCCCTTCCAGCGCGAAGTATTCGCACTGGGTGGGGATGATCACGCCTTCGGCCGCAACCAGCGCGTTGACGGTCAGCATGTTGAGCGAGGGCGGGCAGTCGATGATCACATACGCGTAATCGCTCAGCACCGGCTCCAGCGCCATGCGCAGACGCAGTTCGCGCCCGATTTCTTCCAGCAGGCCGACTTCCGCGCCGGTGAGGTCGCTGTTGGCCGGCAGGAGGTCATAGCCGGCTTCCGCCGCCGGGAGGCGCGCCTCCGCCACGCTGGCGCCATTGAGCAGCACGTCGTAGCTCGACAGTTGCAGTTGGTGCTTGTCCACCCCGCTGCCCATCGTGGCATTGCCCTGAGGATCCAGATCGACCAGCAGCACGCGGCGCCGGGTGGCTGCGAGCGAGGCGGCGAGATTGACGCTGGTGGTGGTTTTTCCCACCCCACCTTTCTGGTTGGCGATCGCGAAGACCTTGGCCATGCGAAGTCCTGGGCTCTCTGGAATGTAGGCTCGCCAGGGGGGATTTTTCGCCGTTGGCGGCGTTCTGGCGGGCCGGATTATGGCACAAACCCGGGCCGGTCCCTCAGGCCGACCCGGAACCAGGACGCAACTCCACCAGGCACCGCGTATCGCGCCCTTGCACCTGCAGTGGATGCACGTTGACCCGGTAGGCAGCGGCCCACCGCGCGGCAAGCTCATCCTCGGGAATGCGTCCCTTCATGGCCAGCAGGCGGCCAACGGGTGTCTGCAGGTGGCGAGTCGAGTCCACGAAGCTCTCCAGTGAGGAGAGCGCCCGACAAATCAGGACCTCCGGGAGTGCGGCCGGCTGCCACTCTTCCACTTTGAGGTTGATGACCCGCACACGCGGCAAGTCCAGATCAATCACACACTGCTGCAGAAAGCGGGCACGCTTGGCCCGTGGCTCCACCAGGGCGATTTCCAGCTCCGGCCGGATACAGGCGATGACGAGTCCCGGCAGGCCCGCGCCGCTGCCGATATCGGCCAAGGGTGCGTCCCCAATCCACGGCAAAATCGCGAGGCAATCCGCGATGTGCTCGGCAACGAACACCGACTCATCCGGCGCACCGGTGAGATTGGCGAGGCGCTGCCACTTGAAGACCAGCGCCACATAGCGATCCAGTCTGGTCAACGCCTCCTCGGGCAGCGCGAGACCCAGTGCGACAGCCGCCGCCCGAATCGCATCCAGAGGCACCACTCAGCCGGCCGCCACGCGCCGATCCCCGCGCTTCAGGTGCACGAGAAGCAGGGAGATGGCGGCAGGAGTCACGCCGGAGATGCGTGCCGCCTGCCCCAGGGTGTGGGGGCGATGGCTGGAAAGCTTGGCCACAATCTCATTGGAGAGGCCGCGCACCTGACGGTAATCGAAGTCCTGCGGCACGGTGGTGTCCCCGTGTCGACGGGCCCGCTCGATCTCTTCATCCTGGCGTGCGAAGTAACCGCTGTACCGTGCATGGATCTCGAGTTGTTCGATCACGGCAACGTCGGTGACGCCGGGGCCTGCACCGGGCAGGTTCATCAGTGCGGCATAGTCCACCTCGGGGCGCCGCAGCAGCTCGGCCAGACTCTGCTCCTTGCGCAGTGCCTGGCCCAGTACCTCGGTGGCCACGTCGGCCGGCAACCTGTCCGGACTCATCCAGGTGGCCTCAAGACGCCGCTGCTCGACCTCGAAGGCATCCCGCTTGCGTTCAAAATGTGCCCAGCGCACGTCGTCCACCAGACCCAGGGCACGCCCCTGGGGCGTGAGGCGCAGATCGGCATTGTCTTCACGCAGGCGCAGCCGGTATTCGGCCCGGCTCGTGAACATTCGATAGGGCTCGGTGGTCCCGCGGGTGACCAGATCATCAATCAGGACCCCGATATAAGCCTCCTCCCGCCGCGGATACCAGGGTGACCGATCCTGCACCCGCAGGGCGGCATTGACGCCCGCCACCAGGCCCTGCGCAGCCGCTTCCTCGTAACCGGTGGTGCCATTGATCTGGCCTGCAAAGAACAGTCCCTTGATCGATCGGGTCTCAAGCCAAGGCATGATTTCCCGGGGATCAAAGTAGTCATACTCGATGGCGTATCCGGGCCGGGTGATATGTGCGCACTCGAAGCCACGGATCGACCTCATCAGCGCCCACTGGATGTCGAAGGGCAGACTGGTCGAAATCCCGTTGGGGTAGACCTCGCGGGTCTGCAGGCCTTCCGGCTCGACAAAAATCTGGTGCGCCTCGCGACCGGCGAAGCGCATGACCTTGTCTTCAACCGACGGACAGTACCGCGGCCCGGTGCTCTCAATCTGTCCGTTGTACATGGGTGAGCGGTCTATGCCCTGGCGGATGATTTCGTGGGTCTTCTCGTTGGTCTGTGTGATGTGGCAGACGGTCTGGCGCGGATGCTGCGCCGGATCACCAAGATGGGAGAACACCGGTTCCGGCGTGTCGCCCGCCTGGGCTTCAAGCACCGCGTAGTTGATGGTGTTGCCGTCCAGTCGCGGCGGCGTTCCCGTCTTGAGGCGCCCCGCCGGCAATTGCCGCTCGCGCAGGCGCGCCGACAGACGGTTGGCCGGCGGCTCTCCCGCCCTGCCCGCCGCGTAGGTGGCATCCCCCACATGTACCAGCCCACCGAGGAATGTGCCCACGGTCAGCACCACGGTAGGCGCAGAGAAGATGAGCCCCGCCTGCGTGACCACCCCGCAGACCCGATCACCTTCCACCACCAGATCGTCACAAGCCTGCTGGAACAGTTGCAGATTGGGCTGGCGCTCGAGCGCATCACGAATGAATGAGCGATAGAGAGCACGATCAATCTGTGCACGCGTGGCACGGACAGCCGGCCCCTTGCTGGCGTTCAGTCGCTTGAAATGGATTCCACAGTGGTCGGCAGCCACCGCCATGATGCCGCCCAGCGCATCAATCTCGCGCACCAGATGGCCTTTGCCGATGCCGCCGATCGCGGGATTGCAGGACATGGCGCCTAGCGTTTCGATGCTGTGGGTGAGCAGCAAGGTGCGCGCGCCCATGCGCGCACTCGCCAGCGCGGCCTCGGTGCCAGCATGCCCGCCGCCAACCACGATCACATCGAATGTCTCGGGATATCGCATGACGTCCAGTCCGGTTGCGTCTCTTTGGGGGTGCAAGGATAACTGCCACCCCGCCCCCCTCCAACATCGGCGGCAGGCTGCGCCAGGCAGTCACGTCCGCCTCCTTCATATGCGTTTCAGCGCCCTTGAAACCCGAAACTTTCGGCCACACCTGTGGTCTTTGCGCGTGGTTGACGGGTCCCGGACGCTGTGAAAGATTGCCCGCGGCCTCGGGATCCCGGGTGAAATGAGAGGGAGAAAAGATATGGAAAACCTGATCGAGGTTTCCGATCTGCACAAGCGGTTCGGCAGCCTGGTCGCGGTGGACGGCGTTTCGATGAAAGTCGCGAGAGGCGAGGTTCTGGGCTTTCTAGGCCCCAACGGTGCCGGCAAATCCACCACCATGAAGATGATCACGGGATTCCTGGCCCCGGATTCGGGCAGTGTGCGGATTTCCGGGCAGGAACTCGGCGCCAATCCCATCGCAGCCAAGTCGCGTATCGGCTACCTGCCGGAAGGCGCGCCCGCCTACGGCGAAATGACGCCTGCGACCTTCCTCGACTTCATCGGCGACATCCGCGGCCTCGCGCCGGCCAGCAAACAGGCTCGCATCCGTGAGGTCGTGGCCAAGATTCACCTCGAAGGCGTGCTCCACCAGACCATCGAGACGCTGTCCAAGGGCTTCAAGCGCCGGGTGGGTCTCGCGCAGGCCATCCTCCACGACCCCGAAATCCTAATCATGGATGAGCCCACCGATGGCCTCGACCCCAACCAGAAGCATGAGGTGCGGCAGCTGATCCGCGAAATGTCCCCGCACAAAGCCATCATCATCTCCACCCACATCCTGGAGGAGGTCGATGCCGTGTGCACACGTGCCGTGATCATCGCGAAAGGCAAGCTGCTGTTCAGCGGCACCCCGCCGGAACTCGCCGCGCGCTCGGCCTTCCATAACGCGGTCACGCTGTCCGTTCCGGCCGCGATGGTCGATGCCGTCGAAAAGTCCCTGCGCGCCATGCCCGGCGTGGCGGGCCTCGAGCAGGGCGTCGGCAGCGACGACCATCTCCGCCTGACCGTGCTCCCGAAGTCCGGGGAGACGTTGTTCCCGCGGATTCGCCAAGCTGCGGATGACGCGGGTTGGCCGGTGCGGGAAATGTTCGTCGAAGGAGGCCGGCTCGACGAAGTGTTTCGCTCCATCACCACCAGCACGGCCGCCAGCGCCGGAGGCCATCGCTCATGAATCGCATCGGAACCCTCATGCGCCGCGAGTTCCGCGGTTACTTCGCCACGCCGGTCGCTTATGTGTTCATCGTGATCTTCCTGTTCCTGGCCGGCATCTTCACCTTCTATGTCGGCAATTTCTATGAGCGCAACCAGGCGGATCTGGAGCCCTTCTTCCGCTACCTGCCCTGGCTCTACATGCTGCTCATCCCGGCGATCTCGATGCGACTCTGGTCGGAGGAACGCAAGAGCGGGACGATCGAGTTGCTGATGACCCTGCCGGTCTCACTGGCCGATGCCGTGCTCGGAAAGTTCCTCGCCGCGTGGCTCTTCACGGCACTGGCACTCGCACTGACCTTTCCGCTGTGGCTGACGGTCAATTATCTGGGGGATCCTGACAACACCGTGATCGCGGCCGGTTATCTCGGCAGCCTGCTGATGGCCGGAGGCTTTCTCGCCATTGGTTCGTGCGTCTCGGCACTGACCCGCAATCAGGTCATCGCCTTTGTCATCAGCTTCGTGATCTGCTTTGCCTTCAACCTGAGCGGGTTTCCCATCGTGCTCGATTTCTTCCGGGCCTGGGCGCCAGCCGTGATTGTGGACACGATCAGCTCCTTCAGCTTCCTCACCCACGCAACCTCGATCCAGAAAGGGGTGATCGATCTGCGGGACATCGTGTTCTTCACTTCCCTGATCGGCTTCTTTCTTTACGCCAACATGCTGGCCATAGACGCCAGAAAGAGCAGTTGACCATGAATCGCACCCAGATCCTGTACAGCTTCCTGGTGGCACTGGCGCTTTTCGTCGGCATCAACATCATCGCCAACGAGACACTCACTTCGCGCCGCCTGGATCTCACCAGCAATAAACTGTTCACCCTCTCCGAGGGCAGCCGGAACATCGTCCGGCGCATCGATGAGAAAGTGACCTTGCGGCTTTATTTTTCCGCCCGGCAGTTCGCGGACATCCCGCAATTCCTGACCCACGGCAAGCGCGTGCGCGATTTGCTCGAGGAATACGTGGCGGCGAGTGATGGCCGACTCGAATTGCTGGTGATCGAGCCCGAGCCGTTCTCCGAGGCGGAAGATCAGGCCGTCGGTTATGGCATCCAGCAGCTGCCGATCAGCGCTTCGGGGGACATGGGCTATCTGGGTCTGGTCGGCACCAATGCCACCGACGAAGAGCTCGCGATCCCGCTTCTGAGCCCGGAGCGTGCAGACGCGGTGGAGTACGAAATCACCAAACTCATCTACAACCTGGCGAATCCGACCAAGCGGGTGATCGGCCTCATCTCGGACCTGCCGGTCATGGGTGGCGCACCGGATCCCCAGACCGGCCAGCCGGCACGCGCCTGGACCAGCCTTGAATTCATGCAGGAATTCTTCGAGGTCAAGGTGCTGGAGCGCGAGATCGCCACCATCGACAAGGACATCGATACCCTGCTGGTCATCCACCCCAAGGATCTGCCGCGCAAGACACTCTACGCCATCGACCAGTTCGTGCTCGGCGGCGGCAAGGCGATGGTGTTCGTCGATCCCATGGCGGAAGAGGACAGGCCCGTGCAGGACCCCAACAATCCCATGGTGATGCCGCGCATCGATTCCGGCCTGCCTGAGCTCTTCGCCAAATGGGGTCTCGCCATGGCACCGGACGAGGTGGTGGGGGATCTCGAAGCCGCCGTGCGGGTTTCCGTCAACAGCGGTCGCGGCCCGCGGGAAGTGAACTATCTACCGTGGCTGCAACTCATGGGAGACCGACTCAACCGCGATGACTTCGTCACCAATGAGCTGAAATCGGTCAATGTGGGCTCGGCCGGCATACTCGAGGCAATCAAGGATTCGTCGACGCAGTTCACGCCGCTGCTGAAGACCGGCCCCCAGTCGGGTGCGATTACCCGCGAAGCCATCATGTTCGTGCGAGATCCAGCCGGCCTGCTCCAGAACTTCAAGGCCGACAAGCCTGACAGCGTCATCGCGGCCCGCATCACGGGTGAGGTGGAGACGGCCTTTCCGGACGGCGCCCCGCTGGACGAGCAGGACAAGCGCGGCCCCGGAAATCCGGATCACCTCGCCAAATCCAGGGGGACGGTCAATCTCATCGTGGTGGCGGATACCGATCTGCTCGCCGACAGATTCTGGGTGCGCATGCAGCGCTTCCTGGACATGCAGGTGCCCAATCCCTTCGCCAACAATGCGGACTTCCTGATCAACGCGATCGACAACCTCGGTGGCAATGACGACCTCATCAGCTTGCGCAGTCGCGGGGACTATGCGCGGCCCTTCCAGGTGGTCGAGCAGATCAAGCGCGAGGCGGAGGCCGCCTACCGCGATGAGGAACAGGCACTGCAGGCCAAGCTCAAGGAGACCGAGACCAAATTGCAGGAGCTACAGACCCGCACCGAAGGCAACGCGGAAACGATCCTGAGCCCGGAGCAGCGCAAGGAAATCGAACTCTTCAGGGCGGAGCAGATCAAGACGCGCAAGCAGCTCAGGGCCGTGCAGCATGACTTGCAGAAGAACATCGAGCAGTTGGGGACTCGGCTAAAGTTTCTGAACATCGGGGCTATTCCCTTGCTGCTGTCCCTGTTCGTCATCGGTGCCGCCATCGTGCGTACGCGCCGCGCCGGAGGGGAGTGAACGCCATGCACAAGCGCCTACCCATGATGCTGGTCGTGGCCCTCCTAGTGGGAGGAGTGGCCTGGTATGTCTCGCAGCAGAAGAGCCCCACCATGGAAGTCGCGAGCTCGCTGCTGCTGCCGGGCCTGATGGATCGCCTGAATGACACGTCGAAAATCGTGGTGGAGTCACGCGACGGAAGCGTGACCATCGTGCATGAGGGTGGGCAGTGGAAGGTCGAGGAGTTCGGTGGTTACCCCGCCAAACCGGAACGGGTGCGCCAACTCCTGTTCCAGCTCGGCGAGCTGCGCATCGTCGAGCGCAAGACGGCCAAGGCCGAGAATTTTCCGCAACTGGAGGTGGAGGACAGGACCTCACGGGATGCGGCTTCACGTGCCGTCAAGGTGCTGGACGACAAGGGCGAGCCGTTGGTCGATCTGCTCGTCGGCAAGAGCCGGCCCGCCAGAGCCATGAATCCGCCCGGGCACTATGTCCGGCGGGCAGGCGAGCCGAATGCCTGGCTGGTGGAGGGGGAGCTTGCGCCCGGCGGCCAGCCTACGGAATGGATCGAAACGAGCGTGGTGGATTTGCCTGTGGATCGAGTGCGCCAGGTCAACATCACGCCGACTGGCGAGAAGACCATCGTGGTCAACAAATCGAGCCCCGAGGTACAACTCTTCTCGCTGGCGGAGGTGCCAGCGGGTTTCGAGGTCCGCGCGCGCGCCACCGTGTCGAGCATGGGGGGCCTTTTGCTCGATGCAAGGCTGGAGGGTGTCCTGCCTGCGGCCCGCTTCGCGGATCAGCAGCCCACCGCGACGGCCGTGGTGGAAACTTTCGATGGGCTCAGCGCCACAGTGCGGCGTTTCGAAAACAAGGGCGAGGGTTTTCTCACCCTGGAATTCGCGCACACGCCCGACCGCGTGGTGGCCCCGGTGCCTCCTCCCTCGGATGCGCCCAAGCCGAAGGAAATGAATGAAGGTCCGGCACCCGCCGGGCTCAAGAAGCCGGAAGAAGTGGCAGAGGAAGTGGAGGCACTGAATGCCCGCGTGCAAGGCTGGGCTTATCGCTTGCCCGACTACAAGACGCGCCTGCTCGAGAAGAAGCTGGATGACCTGCTGAAGAAGAAGGACTGAGGCCGGCTGCGGCAGGACAGGCTCGGCCCCCTGCCGCTATACTTGCGGGCCTCTCCAGTGACTCACAGCGCAGGTCCATGGCCGTAGCAAGAAACCCGGGCAAGGCCCTGAGCCCGCACTCCCCCACCACTTTCCAGGAACTCATCTTCCGGTTGCAGGCCTTCTGGGCCGCGCGTGGATGCGTCATTGCGCAACCCTACGACATGGAGATGGGGGCGGGCACTTTTCATCCGGCCACCTTCCTGCGCGCAATCGGCCCGGAACCCTGGCGCGCGGCCTATGTGCAGCCCTCGCGGCGGCCCACGGACGGGCGGTACGGTGAAAACCCCAACCGCCTGCAGCATTACTACCAGTTCCAGGTCATCCTGAAACCCTCTCCGCCGGATCTCCAGGATCTCTATCTGGCCTCGCTCGGTGAGCTCGGAATCGATCCCAGGCAGCACGATGTGCGCTTCGTGGAGGACAACTGGGAATCGCCCACCCTGGGCGCCTGGGGTCTGGGTTGGGAGGTGTGGCTGAACGGCATGGAGATCACCCAGTTCACCTACTTCCAGCAGGTGGGAGGTATCGATTGCCGCCCGGTCTCGGGCGAGATCACCTATGGGCTGGAACGCATCGCGATGTACCTGCAAGGTGTGAACTCGGTATACGACCTCAGCTGGAGTGAACATCCCGAGCTCCGTGTCAGTTACGGCGATGTCTATCACCAGAACGAAGTGGAGATGTCGACCTACAACTTCGAGCAGGCCAACACGGAGATCCTGTTCGACTGGTTCAATCGTTGCGAAGCGGAAGCGACTCGACTCATCGAGAGCGGGTTGCCCCTGCCGGCCTACGAAATGATGGTGAAGGCCTCACACACCTTCAATCTGCTGGATGCTCGCCGCGCCATCTCGGTTACCGAGCGCCAGCGATACATCCTGCGCGTGCGCACGCTCGCCCGGTCGATTGCCGAAGCCTATTTTGCCGCGCGTGAAGCTCTGGGCTTTCCCATGCTGGCACAGGAAGGACCGGCGCGATGAACGCCCATGATTCGCAGCGCGCCGATTTTCTCGTCGAAATCGGCACCGAAGAACTTCCGCCGAAGGCACTGAAGACCCTTTCACAACGCTTCACCGCGGAGATTTCCCAGCGCTTGGCACAGGCGGGACTGACGGCCGGGGAAGTCGAGGGTTTCGCTTCTCCGCGCCGGCTCGCCACACTGGTACACGGGCTGATGCTGAATCAACCCAGCCAGGGGTTGGAACGCAAGGGTCCCGCTCTTTCCGCCGCGTTCGGCAAGGATGGCCAGCCAACACCGGCCGCGCTCGGTTTTGCGCGCTCCTGCAATGTGGAGTTCAGCGCACTGGAGCGCATGGCAACCGACAAGGGTGAATGGCTGGTCTATCGAGCCATTCAGGTGGGCCGGCCCACCCGCGAGCTGCTGCCCGGCCTGGTAGAGGCCGCCCTGGCTGCCTTGCCCATCCCGAAGCGCATGCGCTGGGGTGCAGGAACCGAGGAATTCGTGCGCCCAGTGCACTGGGTCGTGATGTTGCTGGGGCATGAGGTGGTCGATGCGGAGATTCTTGGAATCCAGAGCGGTCGGGAGACCCGCGGGCATCGCTTCATGGGCGAGGGACGGCTCGCGCTTGAGCGCGCGGCCGACTATGCCCCGCGCCTAGAGCAGGAAGGCCGGGTGGTCGCGGACTTCGCACGGCGGAGGGACCGCGTGGCGACCCTCGTGCGGGAGGCAGCGCAGGCACAGGGCTGCCAGGCCATCCTGAATGAAGAGCTGCTGGACGAAGTCACGGCATTGGTGGAATGGCCGGTACCGGTGGTCGGCACCTTCGAGCCCCATTTCCTCACCGTGCCACGCGAAGCTCTCATCGCCACCATGCAGGGCAATCAGAAGTACTTCCCGCTGCAATCGACCGAGGGCGCGCTGCAGAACCGCTTCATCACGATTGCCAACATCGAGAGCCCGGTGCCGGACATGATTCGGGACGGTAACGAGCGAGTCATCCGTCCCCGCCTCAGCGACGCGTCGTTCTTCTACGACAAAGATCGCAAGACACCGCTGGCAGCACGCTGCGCTCAGCTCGCGTCGATCGTGTTCGAACGACGGCTGGGTTCGCTGAAGGACAAGTCAGACCGCGTGATGCATCTCGCCATGGACATGGCGCCGGCCTTTGGCGCCGACCCTGCGGAGGCGGCGCGCGTCGCGCAACTCTCGCGCTGCGATCTGGTCACCGAAATGGTGGGTGAATTCCCCGAACTGCAGGGCACCATGGGCCGCTACTACGCGCTCCATGACGGCGAGCCGGCCGGGGTGGCCGAAGCCATCGGCCAGTTTTATCAGCCGCGTTTCGCCGGCGATGCCATCCCGGCCTCGCCACTCGGCCGGGCGGTGGCCTGTGCCGATCGGCTGGATACGCTGGTCGGAATTTTCAGTGTCGGCGGCGCACCCACCGGCGACCGCGACCCTTATGCGCTCAGGAGGGCCGCACTCGGCGTGCTCAGGCTGTGCATCGAAGGTGATGCGTCACTCGATCTGCAGCAGGCCCTGTCTGTTGCCGCGGCGACCGTGGGAGGTGATGCGGTAGCTCAGGTCACGCCGGTGTTCGAGTTCGCGCTCGAACGTGCCCGTGGCTATTTCCTGGAGCGCGGCTACCGGCAGGATGTCATCGAATCCGTATTGAGTACCCGCCCGACAGCCCCGCGTGATCTCGCGCGGCGGATCGCGGCTGTGGCGGAATTTACCGCATTGCCTCAGGCGACGGCGCTGGCTGCGGCTAACAAGCGCATCGCGAACATCCTGCGCAAGAATGACATGCCTCTGGAGGGCGCGGATTTCTCGGCCCTGTGCGAGGGTGAGGAGCTCGCGCTGGCGGCCGCCGTCACCGATATCAGCGCGGCTGGAACCGACCTGCTCGCGCGCGGCGACTACACGGCATGGCTCACCGCACTGGCCGGCCTGCACGATCCCGTCAACCGTTTCTTCGATGCCGTGCTGGTCATGGCAGAGGAGCCCGGCCTGCGCCTGGCGCGGCTGGCCTTGCTGAAACGCATTCACGGGATGTTCCTCCGGGTGGCCGACGTGGCGCTGATCAGCGGCTGACCCCAGCCACCCTCCCATGGGGCAACGCTTGCTGATCCTTGACCGGGATGGAGTCATCAACGAAGACTCGCCGGCCTTCATCAAGCACCCCGATGAATGGTTGCCGGTGCCGGGAAGTCTGCGGGCGCTTGGCGCTGCAACCCAGGCGGGCTTCAGGATCTGCATCGTTTCCAACCAGTCGGGGCTGGCGCGCGGGCTGTTCTCGATCGAGGACCTGCATCGCATCCATCGCAAACTTCTGCAGGAGGCCATGCATCACGGTGCCGTGGTGGATGGCTTCTTCTTCTGTCCGCACGGTCCCCGCCAGGGTTGTGAGTGCCGCAAGCCACAGCCCGGGCTGCTGCAGGCAGCCGCAGCGCGCAGTGGGCTCGAGCTCACCCATGCCGTGATGATTGGTGACCGTGCCAGCGACCTTGCCGCAGCCAATGCCGCCGGCGTACGTGCCCTGCTGGTCCAGACCGGACACGGTGCCGCCACCGCCGCCGCCCTGCCCGCCGAATCGACGGTTACGGTGTTCGCCGATCTGGCCGCCGCCATTCATGCGCTCTGTCACGAGGAAGCCCCATGACCGCCCTGCGTTCGATCCTCTTCTATCTAGGGATCGCTCCCTTCACGGTACTCTTCTGCCTGCTGGGCGTGCTCTTGCTGCCTCTACCCCGGCGCGCCCGCTACTACACCGTGATCCAGTGGTCGCGCGTGGCCTTGTGGTGGCTGCGCGTGTCCTGCGGGCTGCGCTGGCGGGTTCGTGGCATCGAGAACATTCCGGCCGAGGCGGGCGTGATTCTCTGCAAGCATCAATCGGCCTGGGAAACCATGTCGCTGCAATTTGTTTTTCCGCCTCACTGCCAGGTGGTCAAGCGCGAGTTGCTGTGGGTGCCTTTCTTCGGCTGGGGCCTGGCTTCGCTCAATCCCATCGCGATTGATCGCAAGGCAGGCGCCAAGGCCCTGCGGGCCGTGCTCAAAGAGGGCCAGAGAAGACTGGCCGAGGGCTGGTGGGTGCTGATCTTTCCGGAAGGCACGCGCGTGCCCGTGGACCAGCCCGGCAAATACTCGCCGAGTGGAGCGGCGCTTGCGGCCATGGCCGGACGCCCCATCATCCCCGTCGCCCACAATGCGGGACTTTTCTGGCGACGCCAGGCTCTGCGCAAGGATTCGGGTGTGATCGATCTCGTGATTGGCCCGCCCATCCTGCCCGATGGTCGCAGTGCCAATGAATTGACCCAGGCGGCGGAGGCCTGGATAGAGCAGACCTGCAGGCAGTTGCCTCCCTTCAGTGCTGATCGCGCCGAGGCCTCGAGCCTGCGACAACCCCATCCCTGATCCCAGCAAGGAGTATCGTCCCATGCAGCATGATTCCGGATCGCGCTATCCCCGCAGCCGCCCTCGCCGCATGCGGGCGTCGGAGTTTTCGCGCCGGCTGATGCGGGAAAACAGCCTCACCACCGATGATCTCATCTGCCCGGTGTTCGTGTGTGAAGGCAAGGACACCCGCGAGCCCATCGCCAGCATGCCGGGGGTGAGTCGGCTGAGCCTCGATGTGCTGGCACGCACCGCGCGCGAGTATCACGCCCTCGGCATCCCCGCGCTCGCGCTCTTTCCGGTGACGCCGCTCGAGCGCAAGACGCCGGATGGACGCGAAGCCTTCAATCCCGACGGGCTTGCCCAGCGCGCCATCAAGGCTGTGAAAGATGCAGTGCCGGAAATGGGCGTCATCACCGATGTCGCGCTCGATCCCTTCACGACCCATGGGCAGGACGGCGCCATCGATGATTCCGGCTACGTGCTCAATGACGAGACACTGCACATCCTGGTGCAACAGGCGGTGTCACAGGCCCGCGCGGGCGTGGACATCGTCGCGCCTTCGGACATGATGGATGGGCGGGTGGGCGCCATCCGCGACGCGCTGGAAAGCGAGGGCTTCGTCAACACGCGCATCCTCGCCTATTCGGCGAAATATGCCTCGGCGTTCTACGGCCCGTTCCGGGACGCAGTCGGCTCTGCATCCAACCTCGGCAGGGGCGGCAAGCAGACCTACCAGATGGATCCCGCGAACAGCGATGAGGCCTTGCGTGAAGTGGCCCTCGATATCGCAGAGGGCGCCGACATGGTGATGGTCAAGCCCGGGATGCCCTATCTGGACATCATCCGGCGCATCAAGGACAGCACCGGCATGCCGACGTTTGCCTACCAGGTGAGCGGCGAATACGCCATGTTCAAGGCCGTGGCGCAGGCAGGCTGGCTGGATGAGAAAGCTTCCGTCCTGGAAACCCTGCTCGCCTTCAAGCGGGCGGGTGCCGATGGCGTGCTCACCTACTTCGCACCGGACATCGCGCGCTGGCTTGCGGACTGAGGTCTGTCGGTTCAGACCTCCATCGCCAGCTCCTTGATCTTGCGCGTGAGCGTATTGCGCCCCCAGCCCAGCAGCCGCGCGGCATCATGACGCCGCCCCTGGGTCTGGGCCAGGGCGAACAGGATCATGGTGCGCTCGAATCTGGGCATCGCCTCATCCAGAATCGGCACCCGCGAGGAATGCATGTGCTGCTCGGCCCAGCGTCGGAGCGCGAGTTCCCAGTCGTCACCTGCGGTGCGCTCAGTGGCTGATCCGGCGGGCGCGTTTTCAAGCAGTTCACGCGGCAAATCCGCTTCCTCGATCAGCTGCCCAGGAGCCATCACGCTGAGGCGTCGGCAGACGTTTTCCATCTGGCGCACATTGCCCGGCCAGGAGTAGGTACGGAAGGCGGCAAGCGCCGCAGGCGAAAGACGCTTCGGTTCGATATCCACCTCCTGCGCGGTCACTCTCAGAAAGTGGCCCGCCAGTTCCGGGATATCTTCCTTGCGCTCGCGCAGGGGTGGCAGATGCAGGCGTATCACGTTGAGGCGATGAAAGAGATCTTCGCGGAAGACCCCGGCCTCCACGCGTTTTTCGAGATCCTGATGCGTGGCGGCAATCACGCGCACATTCACGTGCACCGGCTGATGCCCGCCAACGCGGTAGAAATCACCTTCGGCGAGCACGCGCAGCAGCCGTGTCTGCAACTCCGCAGGCATGTCGCCTATCTCGTCCAGGAAGAGCGTTCCGCCGTTGGCCTGTTCGAAACGGCCGGTCCGCTGGCCGGTCGCGCCGGTAAAGGCTCCTCGCTCGTGCCCGAACAATTCGGATTCCAGCAACTCGCGGGGGATGGCCGCCGTGTTGAGCGCGATGAAAGGCTTGTTGGCGCGAGGCGAGTGCCGGTGCAGGGCGCGCGCCACGAGCTCCTTGCCGGAGCCGGATTCACCCGTGAGCAGCACGGTCATGTTCGACTTGGACAGGCGGCCAATGGCGCGGAATACCTCCTGCATCGCCGGCGCCGAGCCAATGATGTCCGATCCCATGCCGATTTCGCCCGAGGGTTCGGGCTCGTGACCCGCCGCCGCTTCACGCGCCATGCTCACCGCACGCCGCACGATGGTGACGGCTTCATCCACGTCGAACGGCTTGGGCAGATACTCGAAAGCCCCGCCCTGAAAAGCGGCCACCGCCCGGTCCAGATCGGCGAAGGCGGTCATGAGAATCACGGGTACGTGACTGTGGAGGGTCTGCACAGCCTCCATCAGCTGCATTCCATCCATGCCCGGCATGCGGATATCGGTCACGATGGCTGCCGGGACCTCACGTTTGAGTTGCGCAAGCGCCCGGTCGGCGGAATCGAAGCACCGGGGGGAGAATTCGGCCTGGGATAGCGCCTTCTCGAGGACCCAGCGAATCGCGTGGTCGTCGTCGACAATCCAGACATCAACGGGTTTGGTCATACCGGATTCCTTACAGGTAACCAGACGGTGAAAACCGTGTTGCCGGGGACGCTGGAAAACTCAATGAGCCCTCCATGCCTCTGCACCAGGGATTGGGCAATCGGCAGGCCAAGGCCCGAGCCTTCGGCGCGACCGGAAACCATCGGAAAGAACACGCTGTCGGCAATTTCGGAGGGGATGCCCGGGCCGTCATCGATGATCTCGGTTTTGATCACCAGCCGATGCAGCTCCGTTCCTATGGTGTACTGGCGCTGGGCGCGGGTCCGCAGGGTGATGTTGCCCCCCTGGCCATTCAACGCCTGCACCGCATTGCGCAGCAGATTCAGATAGGCCTGCACCAACAAGTCGCGGTCGGCCAGCAGCGGCGGCAGACTGGGGTCATAGTCCCGCTTGATGTGGACCTTGGGCGATGCCTCGATTTCGACGACCTGTCGAACGTGCTCCAGAATCTCGTGGATGTTGCACAAAGTGGGTTGCAGTTGGGTCCGCGGCCCGAGCATCCGATCCACAAGTTTGCGCAGGCGGTCCACCTCGCCAATGATGATCTGCGTGTACTCCCGCTGCCTCGGGTCTGGCAGTTCACGCTCCAGCAACTGCGCGGCGCCGCGAATACCTCCCAGGGGATTCTTGACCTCATGGGCGAGACCACGCATCAGGGCGGTGCTGATCTGGTTCTGCAGCTGCCGGTTCTCTTCCGCCTGGATGCGCTGCTGGCGTTCGTTGCTGCTGAGTTCCAGCACCACCCCCGCCGGGGCGGCGCCTCCGCCCTGCCACCACGCCGAGAACATGCAGTCCACCTGGACGACCTCTTCGCTCCAGCGCAACAGCATGATGTCGCGTTCAGTGAAGGACCGGCCATCCTGAAGAATCTTCGCGGCCTCCTCGCGTATGCCCTCGTGCCAGGGAAAGAGTCGTTCCAGCGGCATGCCCCTGAGCTGGGTCGCGCTCGTCGCGATGAGGGCCTCCGCGGCAAGGTTTGCACCGCGCACTTTCAAGGCACCGTCCAGCACCACCACGGCAGTGGCGAGCTGGTTGAGCAGACTCTCTGCATCCTGCGCCTTGATCATGGGACGTTTCTGCTCCCGGCTTGCCATGTTTCCAGCGGTGCGGTGCGCGGAGCACACCGGCGCCCGTTCCTCCAATTGAATACCTGCTTTTTCACGATGCAGGATCCAGACCAGATCATCGACAGCGCAAACAGCCGTCGCCGAGCCGCCGCAGCGCCGCGCTGTCTCCCAAACGACAAGCCCCCGTTTCCGGGGGCTTGTCCTGCCTCATGAAGCGAGGTCCGGATCAACAGCTGTAGTACATGTCGAACTCGATCGGGTGCGGCGTCATCCGGAAGCGCGTGACGTCGGCCATCTTGAGTTCGATATAGGCGTCGATCATGTCGTCAGTGAACACACCGCCAGCCGTCAGGAACTCGCGATCCCTGTCGAGGTAATCGAGCGCCATGTCCAGCGAATGGCAGACCGTCGGGATGTGCTTCGCCTCTTCCGGTTCCAGATCGTAGAGATCCTTGTCCATCGCAGGACCCGAATCGATCTTGTTCTTGATGCCGTCCAGGCCCGCCATCATCATCGCCGCGAACGCGAGATAAGGGTTGGAAGCAGCGTCCGGGAAGCGGACTTCGATACGCCGGCCGCGCGGATTTGACACCCACGGAATGCGGATCGAGGCCGAACGGTTGCGGGCGGAATACGCCAGCATGATGGGCGCTTCGAAACCCGGCACCAGACGCTTGTAGCTGTTGGTGGACGAATTGGTGAAGGCGTTGATAGCCCGGGCGTGCTTGATGATGCCGCCGATGTAGTACAGCGCGGTGTCAGACAGCCCGCCGTAGCGATCACCCGCAAACAGGTTCTGGCCACCCTTGGCGATTGACTGGTGCACATGCATGCCGCTGCCGTTGTCGCCGACCAGCGGCTTGGGCATGAAGGTCACGGTCTTGCCGTAATTGCGAGCCACGTTGTGAATCACATATTTCATGATCTGCGTGGAGTCGGCACGTTTCACCAGGGTGTCGAAACGGGTGCCGATTTCACACTGGCCGGCAGTCGCGACCTCGTGATGGTGCACTTCCACGGGAATGCCCATCTGTTCCAGCACCGTGCACATTTCCGAACGTAGGTCCTGCGAGGAATCGACCGGAGGAACCGGGAAATATCCGCCCTTGATGCCCGGACGATGACCCGGGTTACCGCCTTCCATCTGCTTCTTGGAGGCCCAGTAGCCCTCGGTGGAATCAATCTCGTAGAAGCCGCCGCGCATCTCCTGCGACCAGCGTACGTCGTCGAAAATGAAGAATTCGGGTTCCGGGCCGAAGTAGGCGGTATCGCCCACGCCGGAAGCCTTCAGGTAGTCCTCTGCCCGCTTGGCGATGGAGCGGGGGTCACGGCCGTAGCCCTGACCGGTGGAAGGTTCCACGATGTCGCAGCGGATGATCAGGGTCTTCTCTTCGAAGAACGGATCCATCACCGCAGTGGTCGCATCGGGCATCAGGATCATGTCCGACTCGTGAATCCCCTTCCAGCCGGAGATGGACGAGCCATCGAACATCTTTCCGTCCTCGAACATGTCAGCGTCCATCTGATGGTGCGGAATGGTGACATGCTGATCCTTGCCCTTGGTGTCGGTGAAGCGAAGGTCGACGTAGCGGACCTCCTCGTCTTTGATGAGCTTCAACACGTTTTCGACTGACATTTGCTAACTCCTGGATCGCCTCTTGTTGAATCTGAATTCTGCTGGGTGGCTCGTACACGGGAGAAACGACCCGGTACGCACAAGGTCGGCCCACCCCGCGGGCGGTGTGGCCCGGGAGAGCCTGCAGCAACTCGGCCCGGCCGACTCGCTGATGACCCGGCCATCCCGTGGGCAAGATTTACTGAGCACGATACATGCCAGCGCTATCCCCTTGATCCAGAGGCCCCACCCACGGGGCGCGGCATTATATGCCCCAAAATCGAGCGAGATTGAATTTGTTCGCACAAAAAAGCAGCGTTTGCGCCGCCTGCGCCTCAGAAGGGTGCGGCACTCGGGGCCACGCCCCGAAAGCGCTCAGGGCAGTTGTCGCTCCGTACCGAACAGATCGGTCAGGCGTTCCCGGGGACGAATCTCGTGCAGGGTGTCCCCGTCCACGAGGACTTCCGGGGGGCGGGGGCGGGTGTTGTAGTTGGACGCCATCACGAAACCGTAGGCCCCCGCATTCATGAGCGCCAAGCAGGCGCCGGGTGTCAGGGACAATTCGCGCTCATGGGCGAGGAAGTCCGCGCTTTCGCAGACCGGACCCACGAGGTCGTAACAGGCTGCGACTGCCGAAGCGGCCGGTGCCTCCAGCAGTTCCACCCCATGCCATGCCTCGTAGAGCGCCGGACGGATCAACTCCGTCATGGCCGCATCACAGATGGCGAAATGCCGCGTCGGGGTCTGCTTCAGGTATTCAACCCGGGTCAGCAGCACCCCGGCATCTCCCACGATGGATCGGCCAGGTTCGATATGTATCTCGTAACGCTCCGGGATGGCGGACAGCACGCGCACATAGTCCGCGTGGGCAGGGGGTTCTTCGTCCCGGTAGCGGATGCCGAGTCCGCCGCCGAGGTCCAGATGCTCGAGCGTGATTCCCATGGCTTCGAGCTCGGCCGCAAGCGCCAGCACCCCGGCCACGGTGTCGGCGATGGGCGAGAGGTCGGTGAGCTGCGAGCCAATGTGGCAGGCGATCCCCTTGACTTTGATGCCGGGCAGTTCAGCGGCCTGACGGTAGAGCGCCGGCGCATCACGCATCGGAATGCCGAACTTGTTCTGCTCCAGGCCGGTGGAGATGTATGGGTGGGTGCCCGGATCCACATCAGGGTTGATGCGGAACGCAACGGGTGCCTCCACGCCTAGTTCTGCCGCTATGCCGGCGAGCCGCGAAAGTTCCGCAGCCGACTCCACGTTGATGCAGCCCACACCTGCGAGCAGCGCATCCTTGAGTTCATTGCGCGACTTGCCGACCCCGGAGAACACCAGATCCGCCCCCCTGGCACCCGCCGCCAGCACACGGGCCAGCTCTCCGCCCGACACGATATCGAAGCCGGATCCAAGCCGCGCCAGCAGATTGAGGAGTGCGAGATTGCCGTTGGCCTTGACGGCGTAATGGATGCGATGCGCACGGGTTCCGAACGCCGCATCGTAGGCATGCCAGTTGGCTTCCAGTCTGGCGCGGGAATAGACATAGCAAGGCGTCCCGAATCTGTCGGCGATGTCAGAGAGAGGAACGGCCTCGACCATCAGCCGGCCGTGTGCGCGATGAAATGCCATGGTTGGACGTCCCAGGATCAGCGCTGCTGGTCTTGCTGCCTGTCAGGCTTGCCGGGCAGGTACAGATCACCCTTTTGACCACAGGCAGCGAGGCCCCCCGCGGTGAACGCCAGGAGGAGGACGAAGATGAACATTGGTTTGACGGTACGCATGCGCCGCAAGCCTAGCGCAAACACCCTGCCCTTGTCGCTGCGCGCGCCGGTTGTGCGCTTGCAATCGCCGCGGCAATCGGTCGAAAATCGACCACCCTTTTCCCTCGGAGCCATCCGCACCCCATGAGCAGCCAGCATATTGTCTACGTCACCGACGCCTCGTTCGAAGGCGACGTCCTCAAATCCGACAAGCCTGTGCTCGTGGATTACTGGGCGGAGTGGTGCGGACCCTGCCGGATGATCGCGCCGATCCTGGATGAAGTCTCCAACGAATATCAGGCCCGCCTGACCATCGCCAAACTCGATGTGGACAGCAACCAGGCAACTTCCACCAAGTACGGCATCCGTGGCGTGCCCACTCTCATGCTGTTCAAGGACGGTGGTGTGATTGCCACCCACGTGGGTGCGCTGACCAAGTCGCAGTTGACGGCCTTCATCGACAGCCACATCTGAATATTCCGGCCCCGCAGCCCGGGGCTGCGGGTGTATGGACTGAGCACAGGGTGCGTGCTAAGGTCCGGGCTCAAGTACTCGAACGCGCCCGTCTGGGCCCTTTCTACTCCACCCCTGTAGTCCACCTCCGAACCCTGCCGCGGTTCCCGCGCGGGCGTCCAACCCAACAGCAGCCTCCACCACGATGAATCTCACCGAACTCAAACGCAAACCGGCCTCGGAACTGATCGCGATTGCCGACGAAATGGGCTTGGAAGGTGTCGCCCGCTCCCGCAAGCAGGACGTCATCTTCGGCATCCTGAAGGGACATGCGAAGAAGGGCGAGGATATCTCGGGGGACGGGGTACTCGAGATTCTGCAGGACGGCTTTGGTTTCCTGCGCTCTGGTGACAGTTCGTATCTCGCCGGACCGGACGACATCTACGTCTCACCCAGCCAGATCCGCCGCTTCAACCTGCGCACCGGGGACACCATCTCCGGCAAGATCCGGCCACCCAAGGATGGCGAGCGTTACTTCGCGCTGCTCAAGGTCAACGACATCAATTTCGAGCCGCCGGAGAACACCAAGAACAAGGTCCTGTTCGAGAATCTCACGCCACTGTTCGCCCAGAAGCGACTGAACCTGGAGCTCGGCAATGGCAGCCGCGAGGATCTGGCTCCCCGCGTGATCGATCTTGTGGCTCCCATCGGCAAAGGCCAGCGCGGCCTCATCATCTCGCCGCCCAAGGCCGGCAAGACCATGCTCCTGTCGAGCATCGCCCAGTCGGTGGCGGCCAACCATCCCGAGTGCTACCTCATCGTGTTGCTCATCGATGAGCGCCCTGAGGAAGTCACGGAAATGCAGCGCACCGTGCGCGGGGAAGTCATCTCCAGCACCTTTGACGAGCCGGCCAGCCGCCATGTCCAGGTTGCAGAAATGGTGATCGACAAGGCCAAGCGTCTGGTCGAGCACAAGCGCGACGTGGTGATTCTGCTGGATTCCGTCACCCGTCTCGCCCGCGCCTACAACACCGTGGTGCCGGCCTCGGGCAAGGTGCTCACCGGTGGTGTGGATGCCAATGCCCTGCAGCGGCCCAAGCGCTTCTTCGGCGCCGCCCGCAACATCGAGGAAGGCGGCAGCCTGACCATCATCGCCACCGCGCTCATCGATACCGGCTCCCGCATGGATGACGTCATCTATGAGGAGTTCAAGGGCACCGGCAACATGGAAGTGCACCTCGACCGCAAGATTGCGGAAAAGCGCATCTTTCCGGCGGTCAACATCAATCGTTCCGGCACCCGTCGCGAAGAGTTGCTCACCCATCCGGATGAGCTGCAGAAGATGTGGATCCTGCGCAAGCTGCTGCATCCAATGGAAGAAATCGCGGCGATGGAATTCCTGCTCGAGCGCCTCAAGGCGACCAAGAACAACGGCGAATTCTTCGATTCGATGAAGCGTTCCTAGGCGCGACCCGCGCCCGTCGCGCCGCAGTCCGGCGGCGCGACCAGCCTTCCCTCAGCCCGGCTTCAGCCGGGCGGCCAGGAGAAAGGCCGACCAGCCAAAACGTGAATGTGCAGATGAAAGACCGTCTGCCCTGCACCGGCACCGTTGTTGAGGGCCAGTCTGAAATTCTCGCCATGACCTGCCTCGCGCGCCACGCGTGCCGCGGTCAGCATGAGATGTCCCATCAGCGCACCGTCCGTCGGCGCCGCCTCCCCCAATCTCGAGATCGGCTTGATAGGCACAATCAGCGCATGGAATGGCGCTTGGGGATTGATGTCCTTGAAGGCGATGCAACGATCATCCTCGTACAGGATGGTGGCAGGGATCTCGCGGGCAATGATGCGTTCGAACAGGGTTTTATCGGTCATGGGCGGACTCCGGTTGGACGACTGGCATCAGTCGCGCTGGCGGCGCGGAATGAACACGCCGCGATGACTTTCGCGCACGATGTCTCCCAGATGCACCCCGAACTGGGCCTTGCGGCGCTCTTCGAAATAGAGCTCCAGGGTATGAACGATGGTGGGAAAGGCGAGTTCGCGCCACGGAATCTCATGCTCGCGGAAGAGTTTGACCTCCAGGCTCTCGGTGCCCGGGCCAAACTCCAGGTCCAGCAGTCGCGAGCGGAACATCATGTACACCTGATTCGTGTGGGGGATGTTCATCACCGTATACAGGCCCAGCAGTTCCACCCGCGCATTGGCCTCCTCGAGGGTTTCGCGCTCGGCCGCCTCGGAGGTGGTCTCATCGTTTTCCATGAAGCCCGCAGGCAAGGTCCAGTAGCCGTAGCGGGGCTCTATGGCGCGCCGGCACAGCAGGACGGTGTCCTCCCACTCGGGAATGCAGCCCACCACGATCTTGGGATTCTGGTAGTGGATCTCGTTGCATCCGCCGCAGATGTGGCGCGGGCGGTTGTCGCCATCGGGGACTTCCCAGCGGATGTTGTCGGTGCCGCATTGACTGCAGAATTTCATGATCTCTCCGCCGTATGACTGTCGATCAGGGGTTCAAGGGCAGGCCACAAGGTATCCAGCAGACGCGGCTGCGCGCGGGCCGTGGGGTGCAAGCCATCGGATTGCATCAATTCCGGGTCGAGAATCACCTCGGCCAGGAAAAAAGGCGCGAGCACAGGTGTCATGGCCAAAGGTGGCTCCAGCTTCACCAGCCTATCGTAAACCGCGGCGAAACCCTGCGCATACGCCGGCCCGTAATTGGGCGGAACCTCCATGCGCACCACCAGCGACTGCGCGCCCGTCCGGTCTATGGCGGTCAGCATGCCGTGCAGGTTGTCGCTGATTTCGGCCAGGTCGAAACCGCGCAGGCCATCATTGGCACCCAACTCAACCACCACCAGCGCGGGGCGATGCACTGCCAGCAGCTCCGGCAGGCGGCGGCGGCCGCCGCTGGTGGTCTCACCGCTGATGCTCGCGTTTACCACCTGATGTGGATAGCCTTGCTGGCGCAACCGGGACTCGAGCAGCGCCACCCAACCTGTGTCCGGCGCAATGCCATAAGCCGCACTCAGACTGTCACCAAGAATCAGGATCACCGGCGGCGCGGCCAGCGCAGCGCTCGCCGTACCCCACCACAGCACACAACACAGAAGCAGTTTCATGACAGACGGATTGGTCATTGCCGAACACTTGTGCAAGGAATTTGCCGGCCCCGAAGGCCTGTTGCGAGTCCTCGATGATATCAATTTCACGGTCGAACGCGGCACGACCTGCGCCATCGTGGGCGCCTCGGGCTCAGGCAAGTCGACGCTGCTGGGACTGCTCGCCGGCCTCGAAGTGCCAAGCGCCGGCCGCTGCCTCATCGGAGGACACGATCTTGCGCGCATGGATGAGGACGCCCGGGCACGACTGCGCAATGAGCGCATCGGGTTCGTGTTCCAGCAATTCCATCTGCTCGCCACCCTGACTGCGCTGGAAAACGTGCTGCTGCCACTGGAGCTTGCCGGCCACACCGGGGCGCGGGAGGTTGCCAGTGCGGCACTCGCGCGGGTCGGGCTCGCGGCGCGCGCCGGTCATCTCCCGCGCCAGCTCTCCGGCGGTGAGCAGCAACGCGTGGCGCTGGCGCGTGCTTTTTGCACCAATCCGGAAGTGCTGTTCGCGGACGAACCCACGGGCAATCTGGATACGCGCACCGCCGGGCAGGTAATGGATCTGATGTTCGAACTGAACCGCGAACACGCGACCACGCTGATACTGGTCACGCACGACGAAAGGCTCGCACAACGCTGCGCCATGCGCGTGACCCTGGAAGCCGGGCGCCAGCATCCGTCTCCCGCTCATGACTGACCGCAGCCCGGGCGTCGTGGGCTTGCTGCGTCTTGGCGCACGCGCCCTGCGTCGCGACATGCGCAATCCGCATCTCGTGGTCGTGGCCGTGGCACTGGTGATCGCGGTGGCCGGGATGACGGCGGTGGGCACGTTCACCGATCGGGTACAGCGGGCACTGACGGCGCAGGCCGGCAGCCTGCTCGCGGCAGACCTCGCACTCCAGTCCAGTAGACCGCTGCCCGAGGACTTGCAGGCACGCGCCATCGCCAACGGCCTGCGCGTGAGCGAACAGGTCAACATGCGCAGCATGGTCAGTCACGCGGATGGCCTGCAGATGGTGGAGCTGAAGGCCGTGGACGGCGCCTACCCACTGCGCGGCGAAGTTCAGGTCATCCTTCCCGGGGACACCCGTCCCGGTCCGCTGCAAGCTGGTCCCGGCGCCGGCGAGGTATGGGTGGAATCGCGCCTGCTCGGATTGCTGTCCCTGCAGGTGGGCGACACGCTGAAGGTCGGCGCGGCCACGCTGCGCATTGCGGGCGTGCTTGCGCTGGAACCTGACAGGGCCGGAGATCTCTTCTCAATCGCGCCTCGCGTGATGATGAATCTCGCCGACCTTACTGCCACCCGCCTGATCCTGCCCGGCAGCCGCCTGCAGTACACGCTCTCCATCGCCGGCCCGGACACGGCCGTTGAAGCCTTTGCCAAACATGCGCGCCGGCTCGCCCGCCCGAACGGTTTCCGGGTGGTGAGTCCGGACGAGGCAAGACCCGAAGTTCGCTCGGCACTCGACCACGCACGGCAGTTCCTGAGCCTTGCGGCGCTGGTGGCCACCACCTTGGCCGGGCTCGCCATTCTGGTCGCGGCCCACAGCTTTGCGCGGGAGCAGGTGGATACCATCGCGATCTGGCGCACCCTGGGCGCGACGCGTAGCACGCTTGGCTGGCTGCACACCTCACAGGTGGTGCTGCTCGGCCTGCTGGCGTCGATGGTGGGCGCGGCGGTGGGCAGCGGACTCGAGTTCGGGCTCTCACGCGCGCTCGCCGGTCTGGTCCAGGGTGAAATGCCCGCGGGATCCCTGCGCCCCGCGCTGTCGGGAGTCGCGGCGGGAGTACTCGCGCTGATGGGCTTTGCATTGCCTCAACTGCTCGCGCTGCGCGAGGTTTCTCCGGCTCGTGTGCTGCGCCGGGATCTGCCCTGGCGCGGCCCAGGCCCCGGCATGATCGCAGGCGGGGCACTGGCCGCCATCGGGCTCCTGGCCCCTTGGCAGTCCGGTGATACGCAACTCACGCTGTGGGCGCTGGGCGGACTCTCCGCCTGCCTCTTGCTGCTGTTCGGCTGCGGACGGGCGGCCCTGTGGCTGCTGGATGCCTGGCTGCGCCGTCGCACGGCCTGGTGGCTGACCGGTTTCACCAATCTCACGCGCAGGTCCGGACTGGTCGGCCTGCAGATCTGCGCACTCGGCATGAGCCTCGCTGCCATCACACTGCTGGGACTGGTGCGCTCGGATCTGGTTGCCAACTGGACCGAAAGCCTTCCCCAGGACGCACCCGATCAGTTCCTCATCAACATCGAACCTGAGGAAGTGGCGGCGCTCGAGGCATTTCTGACCGGCGAAGGCATTCGCCTCGGTGGTGTGTGGCCCATGGTCCGGGCCCGGCTCGTTTCCATCAATGATCGACCCGTGCAGCCGGAGGATTTCACCGATCCCCGGGCGCGGCGACTGGCCGACCGGGAATTCAATCTCTCCACGGCGGATGAGCTGAAGCATGACAATCGGCTGGTTGCGGGGAAATTCTGGCAGGCAGGCGAGAGCCCTGCGCAGTTCTCGTTCGAAATCGAGATTGCGCGGACCTTGGGTATCGAACTTGGCGACACGGTGAGCTACCGCATCGCCGACCGCCTGCTGACCGGCAAGGTCACCAGCCTGCGGGCCGTGAACTGGGAAACCATGGAAGCCAATTTTTTCGTGGTCTCTCCCCCGGCTTTCCTGGAGGGTTATCCCGCGACCCATATCACGAGCTTCAAGTTGCCCGAGGCGCGCGAGGACATCCTGAAGGAACTCAGTGCGCGCCACCCCAGCGTGACGGTGATCGACGTGCAGGCACTCCTGCGCCAGGTTCGCGGGGTGATGGACCGCGCGCTTTCCGCCATCGAATTCGTGTTCTTCTTCACGCTCGCCGCGAGCGTGGTCGTGGTGTTCGCCGCGGTCGAGGCGACCCACGGCGAGCGTCTCCATGACGTCACGGTGATGAAAACCCTGGGTGCCACGCGGGACCGCATACTCGTGGTGACGAGCCTCGAGTTTGCGAGCCTGGGTGTGCTTGCCGGCGTCATCGGCACCGTTGCCGCCAGCCTTGGGGCTTGGTGGCTGGCGACGCGGCTACTCAACATGGAGTATCACTTCAATGGCGCGGCCTTGCTGCTGGGAGCCGGGCTCGGGACGCTTGCCGTGTGGCTGGCAGGCCTGCGCGCGGTGGTTGGCGCCTGGCGCCAACCCGTGGCCCAGGTCCTGCGCGAGTGGTCGTGAGGCTTCAGTTCAGCGCGCGCGCCAACTGGGTTCGATACTCACGAATAAGCGGATCGCCTGCGGGCAGCAGGGAAAACACATCCAGCATGAGCTTGCGTGCGGCATCTTCCCCATATGCGCGATCGCTGCGCACCACCTGCAGCAGGGTCTCCAGTCCGCCTGCATAATCCCCTGCCATCATCTGCTTCACCGCCCAGTGGAAGCGGGTATCACTGTCGGTTGCGCCCGATGCGATGCGTGCCGCGAGCGTGGCCGAATCCGCACCACCGCTTGCGAGGCGGGCAAAACGCAGGCGCGCCTGCTGATGTGACAATGCGTCAGTGGCGACACGTGTTGGCACGCGATCGAGAACGGCAGCCGCCTCATCCAGCGCGCCACTGTCGATGAGGCAGGCGGCGTATTCGGGGTAGAGCACATAGTGCTCGGGATCGGCCGCGACTGCCTCGGCCAACAGCCGCATGGCCTCATCCCTGTTGCCTGCCGCCAGCGCCACGCGCGCCGCCTCGGCCATGAGATCGGATTCGCGCACCAGGTGGCGTGAGACCAGTGCAACGAGAGCCTGCAGAGGCTGGGCGCCGACCACCTGCTCTGCCAGAGCGCCATTGCGGAACACCGCCAGCGTCGGCAGGCTGCGCACGCCATAACGTCCGGCGAGTTCAGCTTCCGCATCGGTATCGACTTTGGCGACCGAGAGCTTGCCGTCGAACTGCGTCACCAGCTGTTCGAGCAAGGGCGCGATCGATCTGCAGGGACCACACCAGGCGGCCCAGAAGTCCACCAGCACCGGACGCGTATGGGAGACATCGAGCACGCGGCTCGCAAAATCGGCACTGGTGACGGAATACAGATCGGGGTGATTGCTCATGGCATCGGAATCCTGGAATGAGGTCGCGAGGTATCCCCACGCACGAGGCTGCGGACGGATGGCGTTGTTGGTAATGGAGTCGCGCAGCGGTTTTTCAAGGAGCGGGGCTTCCTGAACCCACAGCCGCCCGTCCCAGTCGATCTCGCAGCGCCTCCCACGCCGAATCCCCAGGTGGGGCTTCCACCAGTACGAGATCCCGTTCAGCCGCATCCGCCTCGCGCAGGCGTGCGTACAGGACTCGCGCATAGTCCTCAGGCAGCGAGGGCATGGGCAGCCAGATCACTTCGGATGGAGCCACGGCCGGCGGCAACTCGCAAGACAACAGAACCACCCGCGTGCTGCGTCCACACAGTTCGGACAGGCGCCCCGGCAGTTCCGGGGCAGGCACGAGCTCCAGCGGTGTGCGCGGGGCGTAATGTGCGGCGAGGGAACCCGATACCCGGGGCCGGGACGTTTCGGCGCTGCATTCGAGAGAGCGGCCAAGAACAGCGGTCAACTGGGCCTCGGTAATCATGCCTGGTCGCAGGATGCGCGGTGCAGCGCCGGTCACATCGACGATCGTCGACTCGATGCCCACCTCCGCAGGTCCCCCATCCAGAATGAAAAGCTCGGCACCAAACTCGGCGCGCACGTGGTCTGCGGTGGTCGGACTCACGTGACCGAAACGGTTGGCGGACGGCGCAGCGAGTCCGTGGATTCCCGCCTGTTCGCAGGCACGCAGGAGCGCCTGCGCCAGCGGGTGCGAGGGACAGCGCACCCCCACCGTGTCCTGCCCTCCGGTCACCGCATCACTCACGCCATTCGCCCGCCGCAGGATGAGGGTGAGTGGACCCGGCCAGAATGCGCGGGCCAGCAGCTCGGCCGCCGGCGGAATTTCCAGCGCCCAATGCGAAAGCGCCGACGCGCTCGCCACATGCACGATCACCGGGTGATCAAGTGGCCTGCCCTTGCGCGCAAAGATGCGCGCCACGGCGGCGGGATTTCCGGCATCGGCTCCCAGGCCGTAGACCGTCTCCGTAGGGAAGGCTACCAGTTCGCCCGCCACCAATTGCGCGACGGCCGAGGCCAGCAGGGTATCGGCGCAGAGGCTGGATGCGTCCTCCGCGCGAGTCTCAGCGGGCACTGTCCGGCGCAGGTTCGAAAGGAGGCGGCGGCGGAATCTCGGTACTGAAGACCGCCGCTTCTTCCGCGGCTGTCGGTGGCACCAGCGCGGGCAGGGGTTCGCGCAGATTCGGTGACTCGCGCTCCTCCGGCGCCTGCTCGTCCTCCGCCTGCGCGCCGGCACCGGCGGCGCACAGGCACAGGAGCAGAAGCAGGATCGGGACGGGCGGAACAGTACGGGCAGGCCGTGGCATGGCTCAGGTCGCTCGCAGCGTCTGGTCCAGACCGTCGATCATGCGATCGATCTCGCCATGGGTCACCGTCAATGCCGGCATGAAGCGCAGCAGCGATGGGCGGGGGGAATTGAGCAGCAAACCGGCGTTTTCCCAGCCGGGAGCACCGGCCAGCGCATCGCGGGCATGTGTCACGATGGCGGCACCGCGTTCGGCGCCCAGTTCCAGCGCCCGCAGCAGGCCGAGGCCGCGTTCCGCGCCCAGGCCATGCGCCGCGGACAGCGCGGTGAGCTTTTGCGAAAGGTACTCGCCCGCAGCCTGCACCGACGGCAGAAAATCGGGTTTCAGCATCTCGCCAAGCACCGCGAGGCCGACAGCCGCCATCAGTGGATTGCCATTGTAGGTGCCACCCTGATCGCCATGTTCGAACACACAGGCGTCCTCTTTCGCCAACAGCGCTGCCAAGGGAACACCCCCACCGATGCCCTTGCCAAGGGTCATGATGTCCGGCTCCACGCCAAACTGCTGATAGCCGAACAGCGTCCCGAGCCGGCCCATGCCGGTCTGCACTTCATCGCAGATGAGCAGGAGGCCGTGATGATCTGCGAGCTCGCGCAGCGTGCGCATGAATTCAGGGGTGGCTGCGTTCACGCCACCCTCCCCTTGCACGGGCTCCAGCATGATGGCGACGGTCTTGTCCGTGATGAGGGCTGCCACCGAATCGGCGTCGTTAAGCACTGCCTTGGGGAAACCGGGGACCTGTGGCGCGAACATGGTGTCCCAGCCGGGCTTGCCGGAGGCCGACATGGTGGCGAGGGTACGTCCGTGGAAGCTGTTGATGAAGGTGATGATTTCGTATGCCCCACCCTTGCGCACCCGACCCCACTTGCGCGCGAGCTTGATCGCACCTTCGTTTGCCTCCGCGCCGGAATTGGCGAAGAACACCTGATCAAGGCAGGAATTGCGCGTCAGCTGCTCGGCGAGCGCCAGTGAAGTCTCGTTGTAGAACGCCGGGCTTGGCGTGATGAGGCGAGGCGCCTGGTCGGCCAAGGCCTCGATGATGCAGGGCGGGGAGTGGCCGAGGGCGTTGACTGCCCAGCCCTGCACGAAGTCCAGGTAACGCTTCCCGGTATGGTCCCAGAGCCACGAACCTTCACCATGGGTGAAGACCGCCGCGGGTCTGGCCGTGATATTCATCAACGCGTGTGTGGGGAAATCCTGGAACTGCATGCGTGCTGCCACCCGTTACCGTTGTGCCGGCGAAAGGCGACAGAATACTGGAACCGGTGTCAAAATTCGCGACCGGGCGTGCCTGAGAGCACGCACCACCCACCTTGGCTGTATCGAGGAGAATCCCGGTGTTGCGCGCACGACTTCCGTTTGTGGCTCTGATGGTGGTCCTGCTGGGAAGTGCACACGCCGCGAGGGCGGATGCAGCCCTCGATGCCGAGCTGGATGCCGCCTGGGGCGATGGGGGCAGCGCAACCCAGACCATGGAGACTCCGCAAAGCCAGTTCGAGGCCAAGCTGAAACTGCTGGAAGCGCAGCGCGATGCCGGCATGAATCGCTGCCGGTCCAAATCCGGCGGGCAGCGCTACTGCACCAAATACGCGGAAGAGCTCTACCGCAAGGCGCGGCGCCAGCTTGAACAGGAATTCGAAGGGCAACTGGAAGACGCCGAAGTCTCGCGCAACGAATCCAAGGGTTTTGGCCGGCGCTGAGCCTGGTTCTCAGGGCGGGCCGCATTCCTCGCGCAGGAAGCGTTCCAATCGCGCCCGGTCCTCGGGGGCGAGGCGCAAACCCTCCGCATCCCCCTCGGCAAGCTCCGCTGCCGCATTCTCGCAGGCCTCCCGCTCACGCAATGCGTCGGCGACGCGCAACTCTTCGGCGCCGCTCCAGGGAACCTTGCAGGTTTCGGCAATGATCGCCTCCTGCGCCTCGATGGCAGCGGCCCGTGAGGCGTCATCCAGATAGTGTCGCCCACCAGTGTAGGAATCACCCTGACCCGGCGGGCGCTTGATCCGATAGCCCCCCTGATCATCTTCATAGACCGGGCGCTCCATCCTCAGCATGGTCAGCGCGCGTTTCGCCTCTTCGCAGCGATCCGAGGTGCGTTGCGCGGCCTCTGAATCAGCTGCAGCGCGTTGCGCAGCGGCGCGCCGGCCCGCCTCGGCTTCCCGGCTCTGCACTTGCGCTTCTTCGCGCAGGTGTCTGACGGCTGCATCCGCCTCCTGCGGTGAGAGTTTTGGCCGGGTTGGCGTCACCCTTACAGTCTCGGCCGCCACCCCCTCAGGTGGGGTGTCTCCGAAGTTGAGGTTCCCCTCCGCGTCACGCCAGCGCCAGGTTTCGGCTTCCGCTCCGTCAATGAAGGGCAGGGCCAGACACAGCGCCACGATCAGGGCGACCGGTTTCAGGGTGGGCTGCCGGAGGAAAGACTGTTTGAAGGGCTTGCTGTGCGCTGCGCCCATGCTGGCCCGGACCGATTGCGCGCGTCCGACCTCATGATTGAAAGCCTGTTGACGACCTTATCACACACGGTAACGCCCTTGGCCCGCCCTTCTGGGGTGCGCTATCTTGGGCTCCTGTTCCTCTGGTGCCCCACAAGATCCCCCCACCATGCGTGCAACCCCGCTGATACTGAGTCTCACCAGCCTCCTGGCTTGCCAGGTGGCCCCGGCCCTAGATGAATCTTTCGCGCGCCAGTACGGCAAGAATCGCGTGAAAGTGGAGCGTCTGGAGGCGCCCAAGAGCGTCTCGGAGACGCAGATGCAGTCGGCACGCGCCAAGTATGAGACCCGCATGGAGCAGTGCCGCGGCGAGGCGGGACGCAATCGCCAGTACTGCATGCAGGAAGCGGAAAACACGCTGATGATGGAAGAGCGCAAGATTCGCGATCGCGCCCGCAAGGCAGAAGCGGAAGCCGACGCCGCCCAATGACCGCCACCATCATCGAATGCGCGATCAACGGCCCCTGGACGCGCAAACGACAGCCGCTCATCCCCATCAGCGTGAGCGAGTGCATCGCCAGTGGCCTCGCCTGTGTCGCTGCAGGGGCGAGCATCCTGCATGTGCACCCCTATGATGAAGCGCGGGGCGTGCAATGCGATGACTGGGAAATCTACGCGCGCATCATCGAAGGCATCCGGGCGAGAGTCGATGTGCCTGTCTATCCCACCATCCCACTGGGAGAAGAAGGCGATGTCCAACGCAACGCCACCGGCCGTTATTCCGCCACGGCGCAACTGGCGGCACGCGGCCTGATCGATCTTGCCGCAGTGGACCCCGGTTCCGTGAATTTCACGCTGGCGAATGGCGAGCCCGGCTTTGTCTACGCCAATCCCGAGGAGGACATCCTGCATGGCCTTGCACTTGCGGCCGAACATCGCTTCAAACCGGCCTATGCGATTTATGAAGCGGGCTTCCTGCGCGCAGGCGCAGCGCTTCACCGCAAGGTGCAGGGAGCACCCGAGCCTCTTTACCGCTTCATGTTCAGCAGTGATTTCCTGTTCGGCTTTCCGCCCGAGCCCTATGCGCTCGATGCCTTGCTGAAGCTCAAGGCGGATTGTGCGCCTTCGGCACCGTGGATGGTCTCCGGCCTTGGCGTGGACATCACGCCCCTCATCGCCCATACAGTCACGCGGGGCGGACATCTGCGTGTGGGGCTGGAGGATGCCCCTCTCGGCAGCACGCTCGACAATGTGCAGTGGGTGGAAAGGGCGGCCCGTGCGGTGGAGACGGCCGGCGGGACTGTCGCATCACCCTCCGTGATGCGACAGCTGCTCAACCTGAAGAAAACTGACTGAGGCGCTCAACGCGCCGACGGAAAATTCGGTGCGCGCTTTTCCTTCACGGCGGCCACGCCCTCCTTGGCGTCTTCGCCCAGGAAGCAAAGCATCTCCATCGCGAGTGAATTGTCGAAGGCCGGCCCGGCCATCCGCAGCCAGTTGTTGAGGGATTTCTTGGTGAAGCGAATGGCCTGCTGGCTGCCGGTCGCAAGTTTGTGTGCCACCTTGAGCGCGCGCGGCAGCACTTCTTCGGCTGGCGCGCTGAAGCTCACCAATCCGATGCGCTCGGCCTCCTTGCCATCCACGAAATCCGCCGTCATCAGGTAGTACTTGGCCTTGGCCATGCCGCACAGCAGCGGCCACAGGATGACAGCGTGATCACCTGCCGCCACGCCAAGACGCACATGGCCATCGGTGATGCGGGCTGATTCGGACATGATGCTGATGTCGGCCAGCATGGCCACCGCGAGACCAGCCCCCACCGCGACGCCATTGATGGCTGAGACTATCGGTTTGTCGCAATCGAGCATGCGGTACACGATGTCGGCCGCCTCCTGCATGGTGTTGGCAATCTTGGCGGCATCACCCACCATCTCTTCTATCCATTCGAGATCGCCACCTGCCGAGAACGCCTTGTCTCCGGCGCCGGTGATCACCACCACGCGCACCAGGGGGTCGTCATTGACCACCGGCCAGATGCGGGTGAGCTCCCAATGCAGGCGTGCATTGGTGGCATTCATGACGTCCGGCCGATTGATGGTGATGAGGAGCACGCCCGGCTCCGGGTGATCGAACTTGAGAAACTGGAAATCGCTGTACTGCATGATGCTCACTCCCCCTTGAGCGTACGGGTACGGTTGCCTTCGCCGGTGGTGCCGCGATTGAGCCGCGCTTTCTCCATCTGTGCCTCGCGCGGTATCCCGAAACGCTGCCAGAGATCAGGCCCGATGGCAGTCAGGGCACCGTCCACCACGATGGCCTCCCCGGAGACGAAGCGCGAATCGTCGCTGGCGAGGAACAGCGCAGTCCCGGCGATATCGTCGCCCTTGCCGTGATCAGGCCAGGGCTGCATACCGTCGAGGTGCCGTCCGGCCTCCTCCAGGGTTTGCCGCTCGGAACGCGTGAGCCCGGTCAGGATAAAACCCGGGCAGATGGCATTCACGCGAATGCGATCCGGCGCCAGTTGCACGGCTGCGGCCTTGGAGAGATTGATGACCGCGGCCTTGGCTGCGGAATAGGCCAGCGGCCCGCAGCCGCCGGAAATTCCGGCGATGGAGGCTGTGTTGATGATCGCTCCGCCCTGCTGCTGTTGGCGCAGCGCCCGGGTGGCGTGCTTGATCCCGAAGAACACGCCCTTCACAAGCACGTCGAAGGTGTAATCCCACTCCTCTTCCTCGAGCTCCCATACCGGGCCTATGGCGCCGCCCACACCGGCGTTGTTGAAAATGATGTCCAGTCGCCCGAACTCATCCATGGCACATTCGATCATCGCTTTCACGTCCGCCTCTCGAGCAACGTCGGTGCAGATGAACCGGGCAGCCTCACCCAAGCCTTGCTCGCGCGCCTGGGCCAGCGCCGCCTCGCCGTTGGCGGTATTGAAATCGGCAATCACCACACGTGCACCTTCTGCCAGAAAGCGCATGACCGTCGACAGTCCCATGCCGCCGGCACCTCCGGTGATGACGGCCACCTTGTCTTTCAACCTCATGAAGTGCTCCCCCGTTCCTGATTCTTTTTTCTGGTGGATCGATTCGGCTCAGGCGGTGAGCCGGCCGGTCTGGTAATCATGCACCGCCTGCTCGAGCTCTTGGCGTGTGTTCATCACGAATGGTCCGTACTGCACTACCGGTTCGTGCAGAGGCTTGCCGCCGATAAGCAGGCAACGCGCCGCGCTGTCCCGGGTCAGCAGCGCAACTTCATCCCCCTCCCCCAGCACCACGGCCGTGGCTGTGGGAACGGTGCGATCTCCAAGCAGCAGACTGCCCTCGAAAACGTACATCAAAAGGTTGTGCCCGGCCGGTACGGGAAGGGTCAGTCCGGACTGCGGAGGCAGGCTCACATCGAGATACAGTGGCTCGGTAGCGCCGCCCGCGATGGGTCCGGTCACCCGCATGTCTTGCAGTTCCAGATGTCCGGCAATCACCTTGATCCGGCCACCCTGTGCGAGTTCGATGCAGGGGATTTCCTCCGGCGCAATGTCGCGATATCCGGCCGGCTTCATCTTTTCCCGCGCCGGGAGGTTGATCCAGAGCTGGAAGCCGCGCAGGCGCCCTTCGGTCTGCTGCGGCATTTCGGAATGGATGATGCCTCGGCCCGCCGTCATCCATTGCACGCCACCGGCGACCAGATCACCGCGATTGCCAAGATGATCCTCGTGCAGCATGTGGCCGTCGAGGATGTAGGTGACAGTTTCAAAACCCCGATGCGGGTGCGCCGGAAACCCGGCGATGTAGTCATCCGGGTTGTCGGACGAGAATGCATCGAGCATCAGCAAGGGATCGAGGCGCGCCCCGGGTCGGGCGCCCAGAGCTCGCTGGAGCCGAACCCCGGCGCCATCCTGGGTATCCACGGCGGGCATGATTTCGACGATGGAGCGCTGGGTCATGGATGAAATCCTCGAAAAAGCTGAGGGTGGAGGGTAGCGAGTATACGCAGGGCGCGCCTTGGCTCAGGCGGCGACCGGGGTGATCGGCAACGGCAGGGCCCTGATCACTTCGGCCAGCAGGCTGATGGCACGCGGACGATAGAAGCCGCGACGCGTTGCGAGCACCACGCGCCTGCGTGGGATGGGATCTGCAAACGGAATCCGCTTCACCAGCGGTATGGCATAGCGGCCCGTCATCGCGGTGGCCGGGACAACGGTGATCCCCATGCCGGAAGCGACCATGCTGCGCAGGGTTTCCAGTGAATTGCCCTGGCGGGTGGTGTCGTTCGGGCGTGCGAAGCGATTGCACGCTGCGAGCACCTGGTCTCGCAGGCAATGACCCATGCTCAGCAGCAACAGGTTCTCCTGTTCCAGCTCATCGGCTGAGACCTGCTTGCGCCTTGCCCAGGGATGCTTGGCGGGCACGATGATTTCGAAGTCCTCGTCGTACACGGGTGTGGTTTCCACGCCCGGTGCCTCGAAGGGCAGCGCGAGCAGCGCCACATCGATGGCGCCTTCAATGAGCATGCGATCGAGGTGATCCGTCTGGTTTTCTTCGATGTCCAGCGGCATCTGGCGTGCGCGCACCCGCAGGGCGGCAACGAGGTCGGGCAGGATATAGGGCGCGATGGTGTGGATCACACCAAAGCGCAGCGCTCCAGCCAGTTGGTCCTTGCCCGCCGCTGCCATCTGCTTGACCTTCGCCGCTTCCTCGAGCACGCGCGCGGCCTGCGCCACGATCTGCTGGCCGACTTCGGTGACCACCACCTCATTGCGCGTGCGCTCGAACACGGCAACATCGAGCTCTTCTTCGAGGTGCTTGATGGCCACACTGAGGCTGGGCTGGCTCACAAAGCATTTTTCGGCGGCACGCCCGAAGTGACGCTCGCGCGCAACTGCCACGAGATAACGAAGTTCCTGCAGAGTCATGGGTCCCATCCTGATAGCGTATTCCTATCAGCATCATACCAACAAAGAATTGGAGCGCCCGCCCCGGGCTTCATTAGGCTGCGCGGCATGTTCCATTACCCGTTTGCAAGGAGTCAGTGATGTCTGATAACCATGAAGGACGCAAAGTACCGCAGGTGAGCTTTCTCATTCGCGAAAACCATGACTGGAAGACCGTCACCACCGACGAACTCTTCGCGGGCAAGACCGTGGTGGTGTTCTCCCTGCCAGGGGCGTTCACGCCCACCTGCTCTTCCACGCATCTTCCGCGCTACAACGAGCTCGCGCCCACCTTCTTCGCCAATGGCGTGGACTCAATCCTGTGTGTGTCGGTCAACGATGCCTTCGTGATGAACGAATGGGCCGCCAACCAGGAATCCGACAACATCAGGCTCATCCCTGATGGCAACGGAGAGTTCACCGCCGGCATGGGCCAATTGGTGGACAAGGCGGATCTCGGGTTCGGCAAGCGCTCCTGGCGTTACTCCATGCTGGTGCGGGATGGCGTGGTGGAGAAGATGTTCGTGGAGCCCCACAAGCCCGGCGACCCCTTCGAAGTGTCGGATGCGGACACCATGCTCAACTACCTCAACCCGCGCGCACGCAAGCCTGATCGAGTGGCGGTGTTCACTCGCGAAGGCTGCCAGTACTGCGTCGAGGCCAAGGCTCTGCTCAAAGGCGCCGGGTATGACTTTGAAGAAGTCGTCCTGCCGCACCGGAACCGGAGCCGCGTGATTGGTGCCATCACGGGCGAGACCACCGTCCCGCAGGTGTTCATCAATGGTGAGCACATCGGCGGCGCGGACGCTCTGCGCTCTTGGCTGGGGGCGCGCAAGGCGGCCTGAAGCTCACGACAATGCGGTCGCACTCCCGAGCGGGGTGTGGCCGCTCGTCGAGACTCTCCAGATCTGACGGCAACGGGCTTGGATGGGCCATAATCACAGGACACTTGTCCACGCACTGGAGTCCAACGTGCCTCTGTCCCGTCGTCACTGGCTCGCGCAAACAGGCCTGCTGTGCTCGGCCTCCCTGCTTTCCCTGCCGCTTTTCGCGACCTCCGGCGAGCGCCACGCCACCGGGCCCTTCGGCCCGCTGGGGGAGCCTGATGAGTACGGACTGCGCCTGCCACCCGGCTTTCGGGCACGGCTGGTGGCGCGGACCGGCGACCGCTTGCCGGGCAGTGGCTACGTCTGGCATGCAGCGCCGGATGGCGGGGCGACATTTCGGGCGCCTGACGGCGGCTGGTTCTATGTATCGAATGCCGAAATTGCGGAAGGAGGTGGCGGTGCCGCCTGCCTCGGCTTTGCAGCCGATGGCGAATTGCGCGATGCCTGGCGCATCCTCGATGGTACCCACCGCAACTGCGCGGGCGGCCCGACCCCTTGGGGCACCTGGCTCTCGGGTGAAGAGGTGGAGCATGGCCTCATCCATGAGTGCGACCCCACTCGGCCGGGCCAGGGCATTCCCCGCCCGCTGCTCGGCAGTTTCATGCACGAGGCAGCAGCAGTGGATCCGGCCACTGGCTTCGTCTACCTCACGGAAGATCATGTGGAAGGTCGCTTCTATCGCTTTCGCCCCAAGACCGCGGGTCGGCTCGACGCTGGCGTGCTGGAAGCGGCTCATCTCGGCGCCAATGGCGTGGTGGGCTGGCATGCCGTTTCCCATACTTCAGCATGCCGCAGTCCCGGGACCACCGCCTTCGCGCGCGGAGAAGGCATCTGGTATGCCGAAGGTCGAATCTATTTCAGTACCACGCATGACCATCGCATCTGGTGTCATCAGCCAGCCACGGGCGCTCTAACCGTCATCTATGACGGCGTGGCCCTGGGTGAGGCGGCGATACTGCGCTGGCCGGACAACCTGACCGTGCACCCGCAGACCGGTGCGCTCTTCGTGGCAGAGGACGGCGACGACATGCAGCTCAACATGCTGAGCTCGAACGGCACGGGCTGGCGGGTGTCGCCGCTGTTGCAGTTCGTGGGACACGACGCGTCCGAGGTTACCGGTCCTGCCTTCAGTCCGGACGGCACCCGCCTCTACCTGAGCTCCCAGCGCGGCCGCGATGGCGCGACCGGCATGACTTTCGAGATCAGCGGCCCTTTCACCCAGGCCTGATTTTCAGGCCCAGCCTTTTGCCTGCAGGAGTTGACCATGTGGAATTTTGAGACGGAACCGGTGTTTCGCGCGAGCCTGGACTGGATCACGCGCTTCGTGCACGAGGAGATCGAGCCGCTCGACTATCTCTTCCCCAAGGACGAGACCTACAACACGCGCAATGAATCCCTCATGTCCATCCTGAATCCGCTCAAGCGGCAGGTGCGGGAGGCCGGTTTCTGGGCCTGTCATCTGCCCCCCGCCATGGGAGGCGGCGGTTGGGGTCAGTTGAAGCTCGCCTTGATGAACGAGATTCTGGGGCGGAGTTTCTTCGCGCCAACGGTCTTCGGCACCGCTGCACCGGATACCGGCAATGCCGAGATCCTCGCCCACTTCGGAACCCCGGCGCAGAAAGCCCGCTACCTGAAACCCCTGCTTGATGGCGACATCGTGTCCTGTTTCTCGATGACGGAGCCCCAGGGCGGCGCCGATCCCAGGGTGTTCACCTGCCGGGCGGACCGCGTCGGGGACGAATGGATCCTGCGTGGCGAGAAATGGTTCTCCTCCAATGCGCGCTGGGCGGATTTCCTCATCGTGATGGCCATCACCGACCCGGAAGTCTCCATCTACAAGGGAGCTTCCATGTTTCTCGTGCCGGTGAACACGCCGGGTGTGGAATTCGTGCGCAACAGCGGCATGGCTTTCGAGCATGCGGAACACGGTGCGCATGCCTACCTGCGCTTCAACGACGTGAAGCTCGGCAATGCGGATCTGCTGGGTCAGGCGGGTGACGCCTTCCGCATCGCCCAGACGCGGCTGGGCGGCGGGCGCGTGCATCACGCCATGCGCACGGTCGGTCTTGCCAAAAGAGTCTTCGAAGCCATCTGTGAGCGCGTGCAGTCCCGCAGTACACAGGGTGAGACTCTGTCACGCAAACAGCTCATGCAGGGCGCAATCGCCGATCTGTGGATGGAGATCGAGCAATTCAGGCTGCTGGTGCTGCAGACGGCATGGAAAATCGATCGCTTCAATGATTACGCCCAGGTCCGGCAGGACATCGCCGCGGTGAAGGTGCTGAGCGAGCGGGTAATGACGCGCGTCGCCGGCCAGGCCATCCACCTGCACGGCGCACTCGGCATCTCGAACGAGATGCTGTTCGGCGAATATCTGCTGTGGGGGTATGCCCTCGGGCTCGCAGATGGTCCTTCCGAAGTGCATCAGATGACCGTGGCGAAGGAAGCGCTGCGTCAGGTGGCACCCACCGAGAGTCTTTTCCCCACCGCTCATGTGCCAAGCCAGGTGGCGGCACTGCGCAGCCGCTACGCGGAGGCGCTCAAGCTGCCGGGCCACAAGCGCGGCTGGGTGTAGTCCAACGAAGCGGTCCTGGGGAGCCCGGGACCGGCTTGCCGGCGCCCTCACCTCGTTGAAAAGCGGTTGGTCTGAACTGCCGTCTCAGCGGGCGAGGATTGTCTGGTACAGCTCGCGATCCACATTGCCACCACTCAGGATCACGCCAACCCGTCGTCCGTGCTGGCGCTCTTTTTCCCGCAGCAGTCCGGCGAGTGCGATCGCGCCGGCGCCGACATCAATGGTGTAAATTTTATCACCGTTGGTTTTGTTCCCTGTACCGTAGATGATGACATTCGGGGTCGTTAGCGATTGATCCGCCATGCCGGCCAAGGGGGCAGCCAAGCCCAGTATGAAACTCGTGGCGAGTAGTGATGGTTTCAAGCGCATGGCGCGTATCCTCATGGGTGTTGCTGTTGTTCCTTGGCTGACGCCTGTTGGGCATTCATGCCCCTCCAGTGCAGTCACGGGTCTTGCCGCCCTTCTTCTCTGGATTGGGAGTATTAAGGAATATTAAGCAAATTGTTGTGACGGAAGTCACATTCCCGGCATTGAAATTCCAGGGCCTGCGCGGACGTTGGTGACGGCGCGGGTATCCTATGGGTTCTGCAGGTGAGCCGGTCGGGCCCGAACCCGGTACAAGACAAAGTCTGCGGCGGGGAGGAGGTATTCGAGGGTGCGGAGCACTACTCCGCGAGGGCTGACGTGCTGAACCAGCGCGTTGCGCCGCCTTCAGGCGACGCGGGGCAGTTCTGCGGCTTCCAGGGCTTCGGGCGCTTCGGCGGTGGTGGCATGCGGTGCGCGCAGGGTTTCCATGTTGGTCAGCGCGGGCCGTGCACGGCGGCGGCTGCGATGGTCCGGGGTGGTCATGACAATGCGTGAGAGCTGGAAGACGCGCGCGAGGCCGAAGGCACTGACCGCCACAGCGAGGGTGGAGCCCAGCAGGCCAAACAGCGTGGACTCTGCCAGTCGACTGAGCCACAGCCCCTCCAGCGGACCCAGAATGCGCAGCATCACCGCCACGGCCAAGGTCAGGGCCAGCAGGCCCAGAAAGTCCAGGGTCGAACTGATACGGCTCAGGCGTTTCATGATGGAGTGTTCCTTTTCTCTGACTACCAGCACGCTAGCGGCGCCATCAATGGCTGCCTTTAATGATAATTCGCGTGGGTGTTGATGGTAGAGAGCTTGCCAGCGAAAACTGTGACAGATCACACAAAGGTGAAACTTTCACACTGCGTCACAATCGATGAGAGAAAAGGCTTTCGGGAAGGCCTCCCGTGTGGGGAAGAACGGCTAGTCGCGGCGCCGCTGGCGTTCCTCTTTTTCGCGACGTTTGGCGCGCTCGCTGTCCAGCCGATCGAGGTCTTTCTCGATCTCGGCGAGGCGTGCGTCTACACGCAGACGTTGATAATGGGAAATCTCGGGGACGGTCTGCGCAAGTTTGAGCTGCTGGGCCGCGAGTTCCATTTCGCCAATGTTGCGGTAGTACTCGGCGAGGTCGTAATGCGAGCTCGCGCGATCACCCATGCGCTCCTCCGCTTCCGCCAGCAGCTTGTAGAAGCGTGGGTCACGCCGCTCCGGGTCACCGAATTCGCGCAAAATCTGGCGCGCTTCGCGCGGTGAGCCCGTCAGGGTGAGCAGGCTGACATAACCGTAAGTGGCAGCACGGCTCGACGGATCCGCGCGCCGCGCCTTGTTGAACCAGGCCAGCGCCGCGTCGAGCTTGCCGGCCTTCTGTTCGAGGCGAGCACGAGCGATCTGGAAAGCCAGGATGTTCGGCTGTTCCACCAGCAGCTTGTCGAGTTCGATGCGCGCACGCTCGAAATCTCCCGCCTCGGCAAGTGCCAGTGCATAGCCGTAGCGCGCGGCGGTCTCATTGCGATAGCCACCTTCACGCAGCAGGTTTTCGTAGAAGGACTTCGCCTCGGCCGGGTCACGCGCGCTCAGCACATTGAGCTTCTGCCACACCAGCAGGTACTCATAGCTGTCTTCACGCACATTGCGCGTGGGCATCTGTTCTGCACGCTCGCGCGCCTCTGCGATACGGTTGACGGTCACAGGGTGGGTGCGCAGGTATTCCGGGATGAAGGCCGGATCGCTGTAGCGGTTGGCAGACTGCAGACGCTCGAAGAAATTCGCCATGCCCTCCGTGTTGAAGCCGGAAGTGTTCAACAATTCGATACCGATGCGATCGGCTTCCTTTTCGTTGGCACGGGTGAAGTTGATCTGGTACTGCTGCTGCGCGGCGCCCACGGCCGCGAGTGCGCCCATGCCGAGCTGCGGGTCGATGGCGCTGAGCACGATGGCGCCGATGAAGGCCGCCATGGAAGGAATGCTCATGCGCCCGGCCGCCTCGATCATGCGGGCACCGTGGCGCTGCGTGAGGTGGGAGACTTCGTGCGCCAGCACGGAGGCGAGTTCGCTTTCATTGCGGGAACCGAGGATGAGCCCGCTGTGGACGCCGATATAGCCGCCCGGCACCGCAAAGGCATTGATGACCGGACTGTCCACCACGAAGAAGGTGAAGTCTCCGTAATAGCCCGCGTGCTGGCCAATCTCCATGCCGACCTTCTGGATGTAGTCCTCCACCTCCTCGTCACTCACCAGCGGCGCCTGGCGACGCATCTGGCGCATGAAACCCTGGCCCAGCAGGCGTTCCTGCTCCGGTGAGATGTACACCCCGGCGGAATCCCCGAAATCCGGCAGCTCCGTGAGGTCGATGATGTCGTTTTCTGTCAGCGGGCCCAGCTGATCCTGGGCGGGAACAGGGGGCATGCTCATGAGCAGGCAGAAGACTGCAAGCAGTCCCTGTCTCCAACGCTTGAGGTGCGCGGCTCGCGACAAAACCTGTCTCCCATTCATTGGCGTGGCATCGAATAGCAGTGTACCCGAGGTATCTCCCATCGGGGATGCGGGCGCCGAGGCAGGTCCGGCAGGCTTTCGCCACCCCGGCCCCACGGTTACGATGCCTGCGCAATCTGCAGGAGTGCGCTTGAACAATGGCTGTACGGAATGCTTTCTACGGGTCACGGCGGTCATCAATGCCAGCGCCTGCGGTGTCATCGAGGCAGCCCGGGAACACCCCGCTCACATCGGCAAGGTCCTCGCCGGCCGCAATGGCATCATCGGTGCGCTGGAGGAGGACCTCATCGACACCACGCAGGAATCCGCCGCCGCGATCGCGGCGCTGCGCCATACGCCGGCGGGTGCCTTCGGTTCCTGTCGCTACAAACTCAAGGGCCTCGCCGAGAACCGCGCGGAGTATCTGCGACTTATCGAGGTCTTCAAGGCCCATGACATCGGCTACTTCCTCTACAACGGTGGTGGTGATTCGGCCGACACTTGCCTGAAGGTCGCGCGGCTGAGCGCGGAGCTCGGCTACCCGCTGCAGGCCATCCATATCCCGAAAACCGTGGACAACGATCTGGCACACACCGATACCTGCCCCGGTTTCGGGTCCGTGGCGAAGTACGTGGCCGTGTCCACTCGGGAAGCCGGATTCGATGTGGCCTCCATGGCCCGCACCTCCACCAAGGTGTTCGTGCTGGAGGTCATGGGTCGCCATGCCGGCTGGATTGCGGCGGCGGCTGGCCTTGCCCATACCGGGCCGGCGGAAGCCCCGCACCTCATTCTCTTTCCCGAGCTCGCGCTGGACGAAGAGCGCTTTCTGGCCCGGGTCCGGGACGCAGTCACGGCGCACGGGCACTGCGTGGTGGTGGTTTCGGAGGGGATCCGCAACAGCCAAGGCCAGTTCATCGCCGAATCCGGCACCCGGGACGCGTTCGGTCATGCCCAGCTCGGCGGGGTGGCCCCGGTCATTGCCCGGTTGATCAAGGAGAAGCTGGGCTACAAGCCGCACTGGGCGGTGGCGGATTACCTGCAG